>JAUNCB010000001.1:5865-17344 GCA_030526765.1 Bacillota bacterium | reverse complement strand
TATACAGCCCTTCTGGCAGGATATAATCAGAGCCACGGAACCATTGGCAAGCTTTCCTCGGCATCGGCTGAGTATGGACGGATTCTGAATTACATCGGGCTTTATGAGGGGAAATTTGAGGATCTCTTTGTTCGTGAGATTCGAAAGGATAACAAGCATGCAGTGGTAACCTTTTCTCCTGTAACGGATACAACAAAGATCAAGCAGTATGTGCTGCAGAATGACAATGGCTTCTGGGAGGTTGTTTATCCCAATGTACAGCTGGATATCTACCCGATCACTGCCATCAATAAGCTGGTGCCTGATTTTAATGTGGGACTTCTGCCCAATTATAATCTGGCAGCGTGGAGAGGCATGATCTATCCGGAACAGGGCGGTGCGCAGGCGGCAATGTTCAGCAAGAATTATATTACCAGTATGAGTCAGGTGAAATATCAGTGTGCAACCTCAAACTGTGCCTATATGGTCCTGCAGGACGGATCCGGCTATGTGGCATATCTGGACGGCAATTACTGGACAGCGGCATCGGTTTCTTCTGATAACGAGGCGAAAAAATACTTTATGGAACGTACAGGAGCAGACTATAGTTTCCTGATTCTGGATGACTAAGAAGGTGACAGGATGACAAAGACCAATGTGATGCGTCTGCTGGAAACAGCAGGGATTCCGTATCGTACGGCGGAGTATGAATACGATGAAACGAACCTTTCGGGACTTCATGCGGCGGAGCAGGTCGGTATGGCGGCAGAGCAGGTGTTTAAAACGCTGGTGACCCGTGGGGATAAAACGGGGATCATTGTGTTCTGTATTCCTGTGGATATGGAGCTGGATCTGAAAAAGGCAGCCGCCGTTTCCAAAAATAAAAAAGTGGAGATGACCCACATGAAGGAGCTGCTTGGGCTGACGGGGTATATCCGTGGGGGCTGTTCCCCCATCGGGATGAAAAAGAAATATCCCACCTTTATCGATGAAACCTGCATCCTGTTTGATGAGATCGCGGTCAGTGCAGGGGTGCGGGGGGCACAGGTGATCCTGGATCCGCAGGCACTGATTGGGTACACTGAGGCAACAGAAGCAGATGTAACAAAAAATATGGAATAAGAAACAGCCTTTCTTCCGTAAAACTGCGGAGGAAAGGCTGTATTTTTATCTGCGTATTTCAATGGGCTGGCTCAATGGCGTTTCCACTCCGCCTACAACGGCGGAAACCTTCAGATAGAAGGGCTTTGGCTCATAAGTAATGCTGAAGCACTGCGGGAATCCCCAGTACCATTTTTCCTCGCCCTTACTGTTTTCCATGAGGGTATAAGGCCCGTTTTTATCGGGGGCGGTGTATACATGATAATAGTCTGCACCGTATACCGGCGACCAGGAAACATTGGCATAGATGCCATCCTTACTGCAGCGCAGCTGCTGCGGGGCTGCAGGGTTGTAGGTGTCATGTTTCATTTCCTGCAGCGGTATGGAGATCAGCTGCGGAACCTTCAGGATTTTTGACAGAGGAATGGAGAAATACTGCTCCTTGCTGTAGAAGGAGGTCATCCCGATCAGTGCGCCGTCAGAATTGAAAAGCCCGCCGCCGCTGCTTCCGTTGGAAATTTCTGCTGTAGCTGCGATCACATCCCGATCAAAGCCTGTGATCCTGCCTGTAGTAGAAATATTGCGCTGTCCGTTGGGAGAGCCGATGGCGGTAACCTTTTCGCCGATGTCATACTGCAGGGAAGTCCGAGCAGGTGTCAGGCCGGACAGATCGATTTTCAGCAGGGCGATATCGTTTTGACGATCCAGCCCTACAACGGTGGTCTCCCCTTGATAGACCTGTCCGTTATGGAAGAGGAACTGGGCAGTGGAGGCATTTTCGATAATATGATAATTGGTACAGATCAGCCCGTTTTCGGAAAGCACGATGCCGCTGCCCTGTATTTTATTGGTCTGGATATAAACGATGGAATCCTCCTTTTCGATCTTCTTTTTTGTCTCGTATTGCAGAAGAACGGTGGAAGAGGTATTGTCCCATTTTACATCTGCACCGCTGTACTCTGCAAGAAAACGGAGCGGGACATAGGTGCGGTCATTTTTCAGGGTTGCAGGCACATCGATTTGCACCGCCTTCTGATTCACCTGAACGGTTGTGCTGTCCAGAGGAAGGCTGATGCGGATATTTTCCTTCATGGCAAGAACGGAGCGGGTATGCTCCTGCCAGTAAACGGAATAGCCAAGAGCCTCCAGTACACCCCGCATTGGCACCAGCACACGGCCTTTTTCAATGTAGGGGGCAGAATCAAAGGAAAGGGGTGTGCCGTTTAAGGTCACGCTGACAGATGCTGCCGAGACGGTCTGTATGCTGCAGGATAATAGAAGAAAGAGGAGAAGACCTCTGTAGAATCGTTTCATGATGGTGCACTTCCTTTCTGGGGAAAAAGTATAGCATAAAAAGACAGGCTTGTGGATAGTTTTACAAAAACTTAATGTATGGAAGGATTTGATTTTTGAAAGGGAGTATAGTATTCTTTCTATGCAAGGAGGGGAGAACATGTTTGAACGGATTACGGAAGAAAGTTTTGATGAGATCTTTCCGCTGCTGGAGGCGGCTTTTCCGATTACGGAGCTGCGTCTGAAGGAGGATCAGCGCAGGCTGCTCAAGGAGGATGCCTACAGGCTTTACGGGGTAAAAAAAGGCGGTGTCTTTGCGGCGGTATTTGCCGCATGGGAGATCGATGATTTCTTATATATTGAGCATTTTGCAGTGGCGGAGGCACTGCGGGGGAACGGCTTTGGCGGCGGGCTTTTGGATGCTTTTCTGGAGGAAAAAGGAAAGCCTGTTGTATTGGAGGTGGAATTGCCCGAGGATACTGTGACAAGACGGCGCATTGCCTTTTATGAGCGGCATGGGCTGGTATATAATACATATCCCTATCTGCAGCCGCCCATGCGAAAGGGGCAGGATATGCTGCCGCTGCGCTTTATGACAAAGCCCGGCGCAATCGATCTGGAAACCTATGAAAGATACAGAAAAAAGATCTATCGGATTGTATATAAATATGAGGGAGAATAAAAGCAGCGGGGATTTCAGGGGATGCTCCTTTGGAAGCGGCAGACCTCATTTGGCAGGATGCGGAATAAGGCTTGACAGAATCCAGCAACTTGCGGTATTATTTTTGTACACCTAAGCGAAGGTGGGAAAACCGCAAAAAAATCCGTCCGAAAAGAAGGAAAACAGGTTTTTTTGGAGAATTAGAATAATAACAGGGAATGTTCGTAGGTTTCCTGTTAAGAAATATGAAAAATTCAAAGGTATACCACCAGAAAATATCCAGATATACAAAGGGGGAGATTGCAATGGTTAAAATTCTTGCAGGCGAAAAAGGTGAAGGTAAAACAAAGAAAATGATCGATATGGCGAATACAGCTGGCAAGGAAGCAAAAGGCAGCATCATCTATGTGGATGACGACAACAGCCATATGTACGATCTGCACTACAGCGTACGTTTCGTAGAAACACCCAAGTTCATTATGGACGATCCAATGGTATTCAGAGGTTTCGTGTGTGGTATCCTTTCTCAGAACAGCGATATTGAAACAATTTACATCGATGGATTGAACCATATTATGGACAAGATCAATGACGAAGATTTCGTATCCTTTATTCAGGCACTGGATGCTACATCCAAAGAAGCAGAAATGGATATGGTAATGATCATCAGCAAAAAGACAGATCTGCTTCCCGAAGCAGTAAAACAGTACCTGATCTAATCATAGACTGACATAGATCCGGGTGAAATCGATATTTAAAATATTTTAAATATAGCGATGAAAAGGGCCTCTTTTGAGGCTCTTTTGTTTTATTTGAGGAACAGAGGTGGAATCCCTTTACTTTTGGGCTTTCCTTATGATAAAATAATACCAACCATGCGTATTTTGTATTCATAAATGCGCAGAGAGAACGATAAGGATAAAAGGATAAAAAGAAAGGTGAGATACGACATGAATAAATGGCAGGAAATGTATCAGGCAAAACTGACAACTCCTGAAGGCGTTGCAATGCATGTAAAATCCGGCGATATCTGTGCTTGCCCCACAGGTCTGGAAGAACCCGCAGTGATCTGTAATGCAGTTGGTGAAAGAGCAAGAAGAGGCGAACTGACAGGTGTTCAGCATCATGCAATTCTGTCTTCCAAAAAAGGCAGTGCATTCATGGATCCCGAACTGAAAGGCAAATATGACTATATTTCCTGGTTCACAGGCGGTGCAGGCAGAAAAGGCGTACAGCAGGGTCTGTACACATACGTTCCCAACAACTACAGCACAGTTCCCGGTTACTGGAGAAACTGCATGCCCGTTCTGAACGTATTCTACTGCCAGGTTTCCCCTATGGACAAGCACGGCTATTTCTCTGCAGGTACAGCAGCAGCAGAAGTTCCCGCAATGAAAGGCAAAGCAGACATCATCCTGCTGGAAGTAAACGATAAAATGCCCAGAGTAATGGGTAACAACCTGATTCACATCTCCGAAGTAACTGCTCTGTGCGAAATCTCCGAAGATCTGATCACTCTGCCCGCAACAGAACTGACAGAAATCGACAAAAAAATCGGCGGCATGATCGCTGCGGAAGTACCCAACGGTGCAACACTGCAGCTGGGTATCGGCGGTGTTCCCAATGCGGTAGGTGTTCTGCTGCAGGATAAAAAGGATCTGGGTATCCATACAGAAATGTTCACAGACTCCATGGTAGACCTGATCGAATGTGGTGCTGTAACAAACATGAACAAACCCATCCATGTTGGTAAAACAATCGCAACTCTGGCTATGGGCTCCAAGAAAATGTATGATTTCATGGATGATAACCCTGCTTTCGAGCTGCACCCCGTTGATTATACAAATAACCCTTATGTAATCGGTCAGCATGATAACTTCATCTCCGTAAACGCATGTGTGGAAATCGACCTGTTTGGTCAGGTTTGCGCAGAATCTCTGGGCACAACACACTACAGCGGTTCCGGCGGTCAGGTTGACTTCGTTCGCGGTGCAAACCTGTCCAGAGGCGGTAAAGGCTTCATCGCTATGACATCCACAGCGAAAAACGGCCAGATCTCCAAGATCAAACCCATTCTGACACCCGGCTCCATCGTAACAACATCCAAAAACGAAGTAGACTTCCTGGTAACAGAAAACAACATCGTTCGTCTGAAAGGTAAAAATGCAAGCGACAGAGCAAAACTGATTATCTCTCTGGCTGCACCTGAATTCAGAGAAGAACTGACATTTGAAGCAAAGAAAATGAACCTGATCGTATAATCGACAGTGTCTTTCAGCCCCTCATTCTGAGGGGCTTTTTTATGGATTGTATTGTCAGAGGTATTGTTTTATGTTATTTTGAAATGGACGAAGAAAAACAAACGATACTTGATATCTGGACATATGGGGGAGGAATCGAAATGGCGGAAAGAGTAAGCTGGGATGAATATTTCATGGAAATTGCGGAGATCGTAAAGACAAGATCTACCTGTCTGCGCCGACAGGTGGGGGCAGTCATTGTAAAGGATCATCGCATTATTACGACTGGATATAACGGTGCGCCTGCAGGTCTGAAGCATTGTACTGAAATCGGCGGCTGCGAGAGAGCGAGGCTGAATATTCCTTCCGGTCAGCGACATGAGCTGTGCCGTGCTTTGCACGCAGAGCGAAAATCGGTGTCAGCACAGAGGGTGCGACCATTTATATTACGCTGCAGCCCTGTGTTATCTGCGCAAAAATGCTGGTGAATGCAGGCATCAAGCGGATCGTATTCAAAGGAGAATATCCCGATGCGCTTTCCAAAGCAATTTTGGAGGAAGCAGAGATTGAGCTGGTTGTGATGGAATGAGTTTTCGGAGAAAATGCCCATTTGCAATTTCTTAAGGATTTATGTTAGGATAAAAGTATAAACAGCGTGTAGTTGGAAAACGTAAGTCCGGTTGTTTCCCTGCAGGCTGTTTCTTTTTTGGGGAAAATGGGAATACTACCGGGAAATGGGAGGGGTATCTATGTATCAAAAGGGTGAATATGTGATTTACGGAAATAATGGGATCTGTCGCATAGAGGAGATCGGTGTGCCTGTTGGTACGCCCATGGCTCGCAGTGGCAAGGATTATTACAGACTGGTGCCGGTGTTTGGCTCCGGCAGCATTTATGCGCCGCTGGATACAAAGGTTTTTATGCGTCCGATCCTGACGAAGGTGCAGGCGGAGGCGCTGATCGAACAGATCCCGCAGATCCCTGAAGCGGATGTGGAGGGAAAGGATATCCGCGCCCTCAGCGAGCAGTATAAAGGCTGTCTGGACAGCCATCGGTGTGAAGAACTGGTAAAGCTGGTCAAAACAGTGTACCAGAAGGAAAAACGGATGATGGAAAGTGGGAAAAAGCTGGCGAAGACAGAGCAGGATTTTGCAAAGCAGGCAAAGGAGCTGCTGCATCGGGAGTTTTCTCTGGCGCTGGAGATGCCCTGTGAGGAAGTGGAAGGGTATATTCTGGAAAAGATGGAAGCGTTGGCGCAATAAAGAGCCGAAAGGCTCTTTTTTGATTTGAAATGCAAAAATATGTTCGTGTTCTCTTGCCCTTTGGGTTGTGGTTGGGTATAATTGATTCAGCATAACAGAAATGATTTGAAATGGAGAATTCTTATGATCTCATATATCAAAGGCACGCTGGAGCGGCGTGCGGAAAGCTATATCATCATGGAAACGGGCGGCATCGGTTACCGCATTTTTGTTTCCCCTGCAACGCTGGCAAAGCTGCCGCAGACAGGGGCAGAGGCGAAGGTATACACCTATTTCAGTGTGAAGGAGGATGGCATGAGCCTCTATGGCTTTGCCTCTGTGGAGGAACAGGAAATGTTTCATAAGCTGCTGCTGGTCAGCGGGGTCGGGCCGAAGGGGGCGCTGGGCTTCTTATCGGTCATGAAGCCGTCGGAGATCGTTATGGCGATTTTGTCCGAGGATGTAAAAACATTGTCCAAGGCACCCGGTGTGGGCAGAAAAACAGCCCAGCGGGTCATTCTGGAATTAAAGGATAAATTCAGAACAGAGGAAGCCCTTGCCATGGGCGGAGACGATGGCGCAGGCATTGCAGAGGTTTCCATTGACGGGGATGCGAAATTTGAAGCCATTGATGCCATGACGGCACTGGGCTACAGCCGCAGCGAAGCGGCAAAGGCGGTCAATGCCGTTGCAGCAGAAGGGATGTCTACGGAGGATATTCTGAAGGCTGCGCTGAAAAAAATGATCACGTTCTAAAAAAGTTGAGATAAAAAAGCAGGTGTTTTAGTTGGAAAACAGACGGATTTTGACAACAGGGCTGCGGGAGGAAGACCGTGAACTGGAGCCGAAGCTGCGTCCTGCCACCCTGGATACATATATCGGGCAGGATAGTGTGAAAGAGAATATGCGGGTCTTTATTGAGGCGGCAAAGCAGCGGAAGGAAGCATTGGATCATGTTCTGCTCTATGGCCCTCCCGGACTTGGGAAAACAACCCTATCCAATATCATTGCCAATGAAATGGGGGTCAGCATTAAGACCACCTCCGGCCCTGCCATTGAACGGGCAGGGGATATGGCGGCGGTACTGAACAGTCTGAATGAAGGGGATATCCTTTTCATTGACGAGATACACAGGCTGAACCGTATGATCGAAGAAATATTGTATCCTGCCATGGAGGATTTTGTCATTGATATCATGATCGGCAAGGGTCCCGGTGCCCGTTCTGTGCGTCTGGACTTACCCAGATTTACACTGGTGGGGGCAACCACAAGAATTGGGCTGCTGACAGCGCCGCTCAGAGATAGATTTGGTGTGGTGCAGCGTCTGGAGCCTTATACGGTGGAGCATCTGAAGGTGATTCTTCGCCGCTCTGCAGAGGTTTTGCAGGTGGAAATAGAAGAAAGCGGGGCGGAAGAGATCGCCCGCCGTTCCAGAGGGACACCCCGTCTGGCGAACCGTATGCTGAAGCGTGTCCGTGATTTTGCACAGGTGCGCTATGATGGCGTTATTACGGGCGAGGTGGCAAGGTTTGCGCTGGATCTTCTGGAGATCGATAAGGTCGGTCTGGATCAGGTGGACAGAAAGATGCTTCTGACCATGATCGAAAAATTTGGCGGCCGCCCTGTCGGACTGGATACACTGGCAGCATCCATCAATGAAGACGCCAATACCATAGAGGATGTTTATGAGCCGTATCTGCTGCAGCTGGGTTATATCCAGCGTACCCCCAGGGGCAGAGTGGTAACAAAGCTGGGCTATGCCCATTTCGGGATGGAGCAGCCTGAGGCCTGAAAGGAGAAGCAAATGAAATTAAAGATAAACGAAGTGATCGAAAATGTAAAAGATGAATTCCTTTGCTATGAAGAAGGCGAAAAACTGGTGGTTCGCTGGGAGAAGGAATTCAGAGAATGGATCGAAAAAAATAAGGGAAAAAAGAAGGATATTGTTGTGGATAAAGGTGGCATTTCCCTGAAAATCAAGGATGAGGATGAAATTTTTGAAATTGTGGATTCCTATCTGGATGCCATCGCAGAGGGCAGTGTGAAGCAGTATTGGACAACCTTCTGAGGAAATCTGTTATCAGAAACATATGAAAAACCGTTGAGAGGAAGCCTCTCAACGGTTTTTTTCTGCTTCAGATGGTTCCTTTGGCATAATTTCCTGCCAGAAGGTATTTTTATCTATGCTTAAGAGCTTGCGCCATTTCGGACGTTCCTCATAATCATGGCGGCAGATAGAACGATATTTGCAATAGCTGCAGGGGTTGCGCTCTCCGTCCAGAAAAGGGGCAGGGGTGATGATGCCTGCCTTCATGGCTTCGCCCAGTTCCTTTGTGCGCCGGGTCACGAAATCCAGTATGGCTGCATATTGCTCCTCACTTGCCAGATTGGAGGTGGAGGAAAGGCCGCCGGTTTTCGTAAACCCGATGGGAACAATGGCGGAGGTGCCGCTGAAATCCGTTGCATTTTCTGCCTTTAATGTATGGTCGAGCCCTTCGATGATACGATCATTTTCCAGCAGCAGACCGGACATTTTCATTTTTTCATACAGCATCTGTTCGATCTCTTCTGCAGAATGCTCCTGATACAGAGCAAGAGCGGGCTCTTTGATGCGGAAATAGAACACCCCGCCGGGCTTCCACTCCGTTCCAGTTTTTTGGTGATGTTTCAGATAAGCATCCAGATAGATCAGCAGCTGTAATTGCAGCCCATAGTAAATATCCTGAAAGCTGAATACCTTGCTGCCGGATTTATAGTCGATGATCTTTACATAATGGGTGCCTTCTGCATCCAGAAGATCCACACGGTCTATCTTGCCGTTCAGGATCAGGCTTCCGCCATCCTTCAGCTCGATGACGATGGGGGGCAGTTTTTCGTGGATGCCAAAGCCTACCTCATAGCCGGAGGGGATAAAATCACCCATCTGAATGTGGCGGATCAGTGCCCAGACGGCCTTGGCGGAAATACGCTTCAGTCGGCGGATGAGGTATTGATTCGCTGCGGATTCCAGCAGGATGCGATCACCCAGACGAGGGGCAGCTTCATCCACACAGCGGTGAACAAGGGCTTCGGATTGCTCCTTTGTCAGACTGCTCCATGGAATATTATCCTCCTCCAGTCGATTGGAGAACAGCTCCAGCACCTCATGAAAGAGAGAACCCAGATCGGGGGAATGGAGCTGATAGAGGCGGCGTTCCTCTGCCTTCAGTCCGTATTCGGCAAAGAAAGAGAAGGGGCAGCCTGCAAAGCGTTCCAGCCTGGATACGCTGGAAAGGATGTTTTTCCCATATAAGGCTTTTGCGGTTCTGGGGGAAAGCCGTTCCGGTTTTCCTGTTTTGCCAATGCCGCTTTTTAACAGCTTCAGGCGATGGCTCCATGCATCGTTTTCCTCGAAAAAGCTGTAAATATCCATCCAGAGAGGGGAGATCGGCGTTTTTTCGGAATGCTTTCGCATTTCTCCGCCCAAAAGATGAAAGGCGGCTTCGGGGGCGGTTTCCTCCAGTACGAAAGGGGGCATAGGCTGGATGGAAAGGGCTTCATCCAGCTTTTGCAGATTCTCGGTCAGGGAGGAGGGAGAAAGCTCCTTGCCTTCACTGTCAGCGGCGGCATAAGTGAGCCATAGCCCGCGGGAGGGCTTTGTCAGTCCCCGATAGATCAGATAATTTTCCTCAAAGAGCTTCCGTTTTCCGCCGCCGGCAAGCTCTGTACCGCAGGCGGAAATGTGTTCCCGTTCTGTTTCCGTGAAAATACCCTGTGCGGTGGCAGGGGCGGGAAGCACCCCTTCATTTACTCCAAGAACGAAAAGATATTTCAGCTCAGGCAGACGGCTGCGCTCCAGATCGCCGATCAGAACGCTGTCCGCTGTAGGCGGAATGACACCCATGGTGCATTTTTCCAGACCTGCTGCCAGAATGCTTGTCATCTCACGGATAGTCAGTTCTTCCTTGCCGAGAATGGCATCGGCCTTTTCCAGTACATCCATCACAAGCTGCCAGATCTGCCGATATTCTTCGGCTTTATTCAGGTTTCCTTCTGCGGCAGCGGTGTTTGCCCATTCTTCCATCTGCTCTGCTGTGTGCAGGGCCTCCAGATGCTCTGTCAGAAGAGAAAGGAACTGGTGGAAGGGATATTTTTTTGCGGCGGCAAGGGAAAGGAAGGGGGCAAGGGGCTGCATGACCTTCTGCCGAAGCTCATTGATGGCTTCGATGGCGTCTGCCTTTTCCCGTGCCATGCCGTAATCCCAGTATTCCTGCTTCCATTTAAAGCCCTTGATCCCGTAAGCAAGGACATAGTTTTCCAATAGATCGATCTCCGCAGGTGCCAGATGTGTCAGACCGGATTTCAGATAGGAGAAAACTGCCTCATAGCGAAAATCGTAAACAAGGATATCGAAAAGGGAGGTCAGCAGAACCACCAGTGGATGGTCGGAGGTATCTCTGCGGGCATCAATAAAGCTGGGGATATGGTATTCCGCAAGGATCCCCCGCAGATTCTTTTCATAAATATCCATGGCGTTTGTTACAATGGCGAAATCACGGAAGCGCAGATTTTCTTCCCGAATCAGCCGCAGGATCTTTCCGGCGGCAAAGCGGATCTCTCCCTGCAGATCAGGGCAGGCAGTGATGTGTACGCTTTCGGCAATAGCTGCCTTTTTATAAAAGCTGTAAAAATAATGCTCCTCCAGATTGCGGAGAGCCTGATTTTCTGCCCGTTTGTTTTCTGCCAGTATTGTGGGGGCGATAGGTGCAAGACCCAGTTCATCCGTCAGTGCCGCCAGTTTTTTCTTTGTCAGATAGGGCTCGTAAAAGGGAGCGGAGGGCGGCAGGAAAGCACCGAAAAAGCTGTCCTTATCCATAGTAAGGGTAATGTTCACCTGCTTGGCAAGCTGCAGCAGACGGCGGATCACGCTGTATTCCTGAGGGGTGAAGCCATAAAAGCCGTCCAGCCAGAATTCTGTATCTGCA
>JAUNCB010000001.1:0-5855 GCA_030526765.1 Bacillota bacterium | reverse complement strand
AGCCCAGCCCTTCGTCCAGACGGTCTGCCAGAAGTCCAAGGGTTTCGTCGGCAGAAATATAATCCTGCTGCAGAAAGGACAGATAGGAACGGTGAATACAGGTCAGATCCCGCAGCTTTTCTCTGGCACCATGGGGCAGGGATTCTGTTTCTGCCAGCTGTTCTGTCATCTCCGGTGTGATGCGATACTGGAAAAATTCAGAGATGGTCAGCCCCAGCTGATCGATAAAGCCAGGCTTATCCATCACGCTCTGAAAATAGGAGATGTTTTCCTTTTCCTGCAGTAAAACCTTGCGCAGTGCCATGGATTTGCCGATGTCTCCCAAAGGGATACGGCTGCCGATACCCCTGCGGGAAAAGACCCGATGGGCAAGGCGGCCGAAGGAGAGTACTTCTGCGTGAAGCATTGCACCCGTCCCTGTTTTTTCAAGCAGATCCCGTTCTGCCTGAGAGGTGAACTGTTCGGGCACAATGAGTATCCGATGTTTTGTATTTTGATTCTCTTGCTGCAGGATCTCCTCCATACAGAGGGTGGTTTTTCCTGTACCTGCTCTGCCGATGATAAAACGCAGTCCCATGGGATCGCCTTCTTTCTGTTTCTTTTCTTCTATGATACTCAAGAGGAGCTTTTTTTTCAAGGCGAACAGCGCATAAAGGGGATATGGGGAGAATATGGTAAGGGTAAGAGATTTCTGGAGGAGGGGATTTCGTGGGGCGCACGAAATTTGTGGTGGTAAAGGCGAGGGAGCTGGTGAAAACGGCAGTGTTTGCGGTGCTGGGGATCATTATTCTTGCGGGGCTTATCACCTTTTTCCTGCACATGGGGGAGGATGATACAACGGGGATGTATCGGGATGGAACCTATTATGGGCAGATGGCGGCAGGCGGCACCGTGACAGAGCTTGTCGTAGTCATCGAGGAGGGAAGGATTGCCGATATTTCGGTGGAAACACCTGCGGAGGCGGTGACTGTATTTTATCCTCTGCTGGAGCCGACGGTGGCGGAGGTCGGGCAGGCGGTGGTGGAGCAGCAGTCGCTGGAGGTAGTGGTGGCACAGGAAAAGGAGCATTCTGCCCGTCTGGTGCTGGATGCAGTGGCGCAGTGTCTGAAGGAAGCGGAAAGATGACCCCGAGCGTATCGGGGCTTTTTTCATTTTGCATAAACCTTCCCTTTGGGACATAGGCTGAAAAGAGGAGGGGATACCAATGACAGAGCAGGAAAGACGACGGCGCAGACGGGAAATGGAACGGCGGACGCGCATGCGGTCGGGACAGCGGCAAAAGGAAGAAAAGCGGGGTGGACTGACATCCTTTCGTATTTATGTGACAGCGATCCTTGCAGGCGGACTTCTGGTGATTTCCTTGTTTCATACGGAGACCTCGGATATGGTCTGCAGCAGGGTGAAGGAAACCATTGCAGCCCAGACGGACAGCGGAAAAATGCTGGAGTGGAGGGAACGGCTGCTGGCATATCTGCAGGAAAAGGAGATCCCTGTTTTTGAAGAGCAAAGGGAGGAAGAAAAAGACTATCGGCCGGATATTTCGCCCTAGGGTACTGACATGGAACGGACTTGAGTGGGAGAAAAAGCAGGAGGACTGGCTTTGCCCGGTGGAGGGCATTATCACCTCTTTCTGGGGAGAACGGGAAAATCCTGTCACAGGCAAGTGGGAGTTGCACAACGGACTGGATATTGCTGCGGCAGAGGGAACGGAGGTGCTGGCGGTAAAAAGCGGCGTGGTAACGGAGGTACGTACCTCAGCTACCTATGGAAAGCTGCTGCAATATGAAACGGAGGATGGATATACGGTCATGTATGCCCATCTTTCCAAGGTGCTGGTGAAGAAGGGGGAGCAGATCCGTCAGGGGCAGGTGGTGGCAAGATCGGGTAACACAGGGCTTTCCACGGGTCCGCATCTGCATTACAGTGTATGGAGGAACGGCGAATTGCTGGATCCGCTGCAGTTTTTTGCGGCGGAGGATATGATCTGAAAGAAAAAGAGTGCAAAGTCCTGCGTTTTCGGGTATGATGAAACTGGAAAGGCAGGGATGCAGGGTGAAGCGTGTTCTGATGGATATATCCGCCGATCTGACCCGTATTGCACTGGCAGAGGACGGCGTACTGACGGAATTGTATTATGAATCAAAGCGGGACGAAAGTCTTGTGGGAAATATTTATGCAGGCAGAGTGGCAAATGTGATGCCAAATCTGCAGGCGGCCTTTGTGGATATCGGCACAGGGAAAAACGGCTACTATTATTACGGCAATGCCAGAGCGGTATCGGACAGGGAGAAAAATGAAGGAAAGCCTAAGGTGGGGGATACCCTGCTGCTGCAGGTGGAAAAGGATGCTGTGGGCAGCAAGGGTGCTGTGCTGACGGCAAATTTTTCTTTCCCGGGCAAATTTCTTGTGCTGCTGCCCAGGGATGCGGGAGAAATCGGGGTTTCCAGAAAGATCGCCGATCCTGCAGAGCGCAGCCGTATCCGTGCGATTCTGAAGGAGCTGCTGCCGGCGGACCAAGGTGTGATCGTCCGTACCAATGGGGCGGATAAAAGCAAAGAGGAATATGAAAAGGAAATAGCGATCCTTCTGGAGAAGGCGGAAAAGCTGAAAACGGGAGCATTTCAGAAGCCGCCTGCCCTCCTGCTCAGGGAGAACCATCCCGTAGCACGGGCGGCAAGGGATTTTTATGCTGCTGATGTGGCGGAATATGTGGTCAATGATGCGGCTTCCTATGAGGCACTTCTGGAAACAGGGGATTTTAATGGGGAAAATCAGCCTATGCTTCGTTTGCATGGGGAAAAGATACCCTTATTTGAGACCTATTTTCTGGAAAGCCAGAGTGCAAAAGCGCTGGAACAGCATGTGTGGCTGAAAAGCGGCGGATTTCTGGTGATCGAAGAAACAGAAGCCTGTGTGGTCATTGATGTGAACAGCGGGAAGATGGCAGGAAAAGGGGATCTGCAGAAAACGATCCTGAAAACCAATCTGGAGGCAGCGGAGGAAGCTGCGAAGCAGATGCGGCTGCGGAATCTTTCGGGTATCATCATCATTGACTTTATTGATATGGCGGAGGAGGCTGCACAGAAGGAGGTCACCAAGCGTCTGGAGGCTGCGGTGAAAAAAGACCGTATCAAAACTGTTGTGGTGGGCATGACAGAGCTGGGGCTGATGCAGGTGACCAGAAAGAAAACCCGTCCTTCCCTGAAACGGCAGATGACAACGAAATGCCGTGCCTGCGAAGGAACAGGAAGACTGCCCTCCATTGACTGGACGGTGACCAAAATGCGGCGGGAGGCGGAGAGCATCCTTGCCCATACGATTTATAATAAGCTGACCATACGGGCAGACAGAAGGCTTTTTTCCGCCTTTGCAGGGGCAGAGGAGAACTATCTCAAACACCTTGCGGAAACATTTGGAGGAGAGGTGCTTCTGGAGGAGGCAGAGCTTGGCTTCGGTCAGTATGAGATCCGAAAGGAAAAGCAGCAGGATAAGGCTTTTGCGGAAAAATGAATTTATTGAAAAAAGAAGAAAAATGGAGAATGTGTCAGAAATGTTGAGATTTCGGGGTTTCTCTTTGTTACTTCTGTTGTCTGTATCCATTTCGGGGCGGAATCCTTCCTTGACATGGATATAAAAAAGTAATAAAATAGTAAAGGTGTATCTTACACTATTACTTAAGGTTATATGAAGCAATAATATGAACTTTGAAAACAGAATAGAGGAGGTGTTTTTCATAGATCCGATAAGTATTATCTTAGGTGCTGTCGTTGGTTTGCTGATCGGTGCTGTTGTCGGCATCGCATACCGCAAGAAGATCGCAGAGGGTAAGGTTGGCGTTGCGGAGGAAAGAGCCCGCAAGATCGTTGACGATGCTGCGAAGGATGCGGAGGCAAGAAAGAAGGAGATCCTTCTGGAAGCAAAGGAAGAGAGCATCAAGACAAAAAATGAACTGGAAAAAGAAGTGCGTGACAGAAGAAACGAACTTCAGAAAAATGAAAGACGTCTGTTCCAGAAAGAAGAAACTTTAGACAAGAAGGTTGAAGCTCTGGAGAAAAAGGAAGAGCAGATGACCAGAAAACTGGAGGAACTGGACAGACAGAAGGAAGACGCAAAGGCGCTGAGAGAAAAACAGCTGCAGGAGCTGGAACGTATCTCCGGTCTGACCACCGAAGAAGCAAAGAATCACATTCTGGCTATGGTGGAAAACGATGTGAAGCATGAAGCAATGCTGCTCATCAAGGAATCCGAAGCAAAGGCGAAGATGGAAGCGGACAAACGCTCCAGAGAGATCGTAGCCAATGCTATCCAGCGTTGTGCGGTTGACCATGTGGCAGAAACAACAGTATCTGTTGTACAGCTGCCCAATGATGAAATGAAAGGTCGTATCATCGGCCGTGAAGGCAGAAACATTCGTGCTTTGGAAACACTGACAGGCATTGACCTGATCATTGACGATACACCCGAGGCAGTGATCCTTTCCGGCTTCGATCCCATCAGAAGAGAGATCGCAAGACTGGCGCTGGAAAAACTGATCGTGGATGGTCGTGTACATCCTTCCCGTATTGAGGAAATGGTGGAAAAAGCAAGAAAAGAAGTGGAAACAACCATCAGAGAAGAAGGCGAAGCTGCAACCTTTGACACAGGTGTCAACGGGCTGCATCCTGAGCTGGTAAAACTGCTGGGTAAACTGAAATACCGTACAAGCTATGGACAGAATGTTCTGAAGCACTCCATGGAGGTTGCACATCTGGCAGGGCTGATGGCAGCGGAGCTGGGTGTGGATGTAACACTGGCAAAGCGTGCAGGTCTGCTGCATGATATCGGTAAGAGTGTGGACCATGAAATGGAAGGTTCTCATGTTTCCATCGGTGTAGGTCTCCTGAAACGCTATAAGGAAAATCATACAGTGATCAATGCGGTGGAAGCACACCACGGGGATGTAGAGCCCCAGAGCATTATTGCTGTTCTGGTACAGGCAGCGGATGCTATTTCCGCAGCAAGACCCGGTGCAAGACGCGAAACACTGGAATCCTACATCAAGAGATTGCAGAAGCTGGAAGAAATTGCAGACAGCTTCAAGGGCGTTGAAAAATCTTTCGCAATTCAGGCTGGTCGTGAACTGCGAATTATGATAGTACCCGAAGATGTGACCGACGAAGGTATGGTTCTTCTGGCAAGAGAGATTGCAAAGAAGATCGAAGAGGAACTGGAATATCCCGGTCAGATCAAGGTAAATCTGGTAAGAGAAACCAGAGCCGTGGAATACGCAAAATAATTTTTAACACCGAAGCAAAAGAGGCTGTCCCCATGGGGCAGCCTTTCTTACTGGAAAGGACGGAGAGAAATGAAAATAGAAACCTTTTCCTTCCGATTTGCAGATACGCAGGGATTTATGGAGTGGTATCGCTACAATCCGCAGCAGGGACTGTGGATCGATAAATGCGATGGCAGAATGCAGGCAGTGCGGTGTGCAATGACGGAAGAGGAGCTGGATGGACTGGAAGCGGTCATCCGTACCAATAAAATAGATACATGGAATGATTTCTGTAAGCTGGAGCTGTGTATGTGCAGCGGAAACAGCTGGACCCTTCATGTGACCTACAAGGATTCTCTGGAGGAATTTATTCATGCTATGGGGCACAGTGAGGTGCCCGAGGGCTTTGCAGAGGGCAAAAAGGCACTGGAGGAATATCTGGACAGATTTCTGCAGAAATAAGTGTACAGCGGCGGAAAAACGCTGTAAAATAGGGATGCAGGGCAAAAGTCTGCATAGAAAATCATAAGTTGTATTTTTCATTTAAGGAGACTTGCTGTTTGAAGAAAAACAACACCTTGGAGATTGCGGCATAACCGGG
>JAUNCB010000126.1 GCA_030526765.1 Bacillota bacterium | reverse complement strand
CCCTCCAGCACATAGCCGAATTCCTCGCCGCTGTGGGGATCCATCACAAAGCTTTCTCCGCCCTGAGGCAGCTCGATCAGGATAGGCTCCATTTCATTTTTCTGGGTATTGGGCACGATCCAGCGGATGGTGTAGCTTTCCCGCTCGTCCACAAAGAAATCCTCCTTATGGAACACCAGCTGTTCTTCCTTTTCTTCCTTGAAGAACTCTGCCAATGTGGTTCCCAATGCCTCCAGAATATCATTCAGGGTGGCAATGGAAGGCGACGTCAGATCTCTTTCCATCTGGGAAAGAAAGCCCTTTGTCAACTCACTGCGGCTTGCCAGCTCTTCCAGCGTCAGCCCCTTCTGTATCCGAAGCTGTTTGATCTTCTGACCGATCTCCATTCTCCTCCATCTCCTTTTCCCATAAATTTTTATGTCAGAAACTGACAGGCTTCTGCCAGTCTATTCATTATAATTCATTTTTCCGAAAATGCAAGTACTATCAAACAAAAAATTCGATTTATTAAACTTTTTATCTTTTTCGGGAAAGAATTGTTCCCTTTTTCATGCAGTCCCATAAAAACCGCTGATTCCCAAAGGATTTCATCTATTATTCTTTTATTTCAGCCATTTTTGTTTACAAATATTAAACAATAAAAGAAACCTTTATAAACAAAAAAGAGCCTTTCGGCTCTTCTAGTTTTCCCGCAGCACATCCGCCTGCTGCCGCAGGGGATAGCATCTTAGCCCCCGCTCCGCTTCCATTCTGACTGCGGTGATACGGCAGTTTTCATAGGTTTTATAATAGTAGACCTGCTCCTGCAGATCACAACAGGCAGTATACAGTGTCTTTTCCGTTCCCCTGTCCAGTCGGATGCTGCCCGCAGGCATTGCCGCTGCCGCAAGAATATGAAATACATCCGTTACACCTTCTATCCGCTGCATATTTTCTTTTACAAAGGCAGTCCGCACAAAGCGGGAAGCGGAGCTCCAGTCTCCCGGCAGCCCCACAGCCCCCGCGCCGCCGCTGAAGGGCGTCATGGGAAATGCCGCCGCAAAGCAGTTTTTCGGCTGCTCCGCCCCCAGAGAAAGATATTGCCGCAGATTTTCCCGATGAAAGGGAAAGGGCGGATTATTGGTCAGCACACCGATCTCGTTTTCATAGACCCTGAGCCCTTCTGCCATGGGCTCTATCACCAGAGTGCGGATGCCGTCAGTCAGCATCCAGTGCAGCGGGCTGGGCGGATACTGACTGTTAAAGGGTTCTCTCGTCAGATTCAGCGTCCCAAGCCTTTCCTCCGCCTCCCCTATGCTGCCGCATTGCCCCAGAAGCCATGGCAGCAATGCCCATGAGGGTACATTTTCCTGCCCCAGCCGCAGGGGCTGATATACCGCCGAGCCGGAAAACAGCAGCCCCGCCATGGCAAGACCTTTTTCATTCATCCCGTCATAATATAACGGGATCCCCTCCGCCATGTGCGCCATACCGATCATGGCATAGTTCGTTTCAAAAAACGGAAAAGCAAAGTGCCGTGGTGTCTGTACCACTGCCTCTCCATAGGAAAGGACCTCGTCCAGATTTCGCCCGAAAAATCGTCCTCCGCAGCAAACAGCTGTACACATAAAAAACCCTCCTTTCGGACTATTCTTTCCGAAAAAAGAGTTTTTAGTCTTAAAACTGATAGTCAATTTCAAAAGAGATCACGCCGGATTCCTCCGGTGCAAGAATACCGGGCGCAAGATAAAAGGCGATGCCCTCTCTTGTCAGATAGAAACCAACCTCATCCATGGCCTTCTGCAGACGGCTTTTTGCATCTTTATAGAATGCATCCGGCTCTGCATCGATCATGGCACCAAAGGATGCTTCCCAAAGGGTTTCCAGCTCCGACTGGCTGTCGGATACCAGATGCTTCAGGTCGATCTCCTTGCCAACAGAAAGGTCATAGGTACGGGAATCAAAGGAAACCTCCTCCCCACCGCCGGCATAGGTCGTTACCGTGCCGAAAAAGGATGCATATTCCTCCTCACGGGTCAAGGCATAGGAGCCTGCGCAAAGATAAGGCTGAAATTCATTTGGCGCTGCCCCATACTGTGCCAGAGCGGAAGCCTGATGCTCCTGCATAAAATCCTGCCCGATCCGAAAAACCTCTTCCGCCATATCATCATTGATGGCAGTTTTTCCTTTGCCGTCTTCCACTTCCTCACACTCTATCTGCACCAGCAGCACCGCATTCCCATCGGGTGCCCGCACCACCGCAGAATAACCCCCTGCCTGCGGTTCTGTCTGCCCGCTGTCGGAAGGAGCCTTGCTTTCCCCGAAGATCTGGATCACATAATTCACGCCATCCCATGTGACCTCTGCCCCAAGGCTTTCCGCCACTGCCCGCAGGGGCACAAGGGTACGGTCATTGACGATCTGGGCAGGCACAGGCATAGTATATGCGACTGCACCATTCTTATACAGCTCAGCCCTGCCGATACGGAGCAGGATCACATCATCCCCCCGAATCGCCGTTACACTCTGGGAGGGCTCATCCCAGATGACCTCCGCCTCCAGCGCCTCAAATATTTTCCGCATGGGCACAAGGGTACGGTCATCCTTTATGATGGGCGGCTGATCGAAATGAAGTTGTATCCCATCCACATAGACCGTGATGGGCGGATGGGCAAATACAGGCATACAAAGAAGCAGTGCCAGAATCAGCCCCAACAGATATTTTTTCATATAACCACCAGATTTATATTCTTATTTCTGTTCCTTCAAATATTCTTCTGCATGCTCTGCTGCCAAAGCCGCACATTCTGTGATCATTGCCATACAGTTTTTCTTTCTTGCCTTGCCTTCCCATTCCCCATGGGGATTGGACAGCTCGGAGCAGATCAGTGTGCCGTATTTTTCTTCCATTTCATGAACCATTTTGCCTACAACGGGATAAATGCCCTGCTGCAGCTCCTGTACACGTTCTGCCATGGTTTCCTTGCCCATGGGATTTTCTCTGCCCACAACAGAGCTCAGTGCCATAACCGCACCTGTGATCGCACCGCAGGTATTTTTTGTATGGCCCATGCCGCCGCCGAAGGCTGTTGCCAGTTTTACCGCTTCCTTGGGCAGACCTGTTTCAAAATGATTCAGAAATGCAGTCATAACACATTCGGAGCAGTTCAGACCGCATCTGAAACAATTCTTTGCTTCCGCTTCCACTTTTTCCACTCTGGTCAGTTCTCTGTTTTCTTCCATACTATATAGCCTCCTTGATATTCGGTTTCATTCGATAAATTTCTACAAATATCATATTATCACAGAAGCACAAAAAAAGAAATATTTATTCTTTCACCAATACTGCAGAAAGGTTCGGAAAACAAAGGGTTTTCCGACTGGAATCCGCAGGGCAGGCTTTGCTTGCCCGAGGAAAACAGGGCGTCGCCTGCAAGCAGGCTCGCATCTGTTTATCATCTGTTATACAACTCAAAAGCCCCGCTTTTGAGTTAGGCGCATTGCGCCAAATAAAAAGGCACTCCTTACGGAGTGCCTTTTGAGTGCAAGTTCAGAACGCAAAACTCAATTTATGTAAGTTTATATAAACTGAATTATTTGCCACCCTGTGCTTTGTAAGCTTCGATACCTTTAGCCAGGATTTCGATAGCTCTCTTCATATCGTCTGCATTCAGGCAGTATGCGATACGCAGTTCATTTTTGCCGATGCCTTCTGTAGCGTAGAAGCCTTCAGCGGGTGCGAACATTGTTGTTTCACCGTTGTCTCTGAATTTTGTCAGCATGAATACCAGCAGATCTTCTGTGGATTCAACGGGCATTTTAGCTGTGATGTAGAAAGCACCGCCGGGGATTTCACATACAACGCCGGGGATTTTCTTCAGAGCTTCGTAGGAAACGTTTCTTCTGTTTTCGTATTCAGCTTTTACATCGTTGAAGAAGTCAGCGGGCAGTCTGTACATAGCTTCTGCGCCAACCATGTCCAGTGTGGGAACACACAGACGACCCATAGCGATCTTGAATACTTCAGCCATGAATTCTTTGTTTTTGCAAACCATGCAGCCGATACGAGCGCCGCAAGCGGAGAATCTCTTGGAAACGGAGTCGATGATGATTACTCTGTCTTCTACGTCAGCCAGCTGACCGAAGGATGTCATTTCTCTGCCGTCGTAAGCGAATTCTCTGTAAACTTCGTCAGCCAGGATCCACAGATCATGTTCTTTAGCGAAGTCAGCGATTACTCTCATGTCTTCTCTGGACAGGATGCAGCCTGTAGGGTTACCAGGGTTAACGATGGAGATCATTTTTGTTTTTTCTGTTACTGCAGCTTCCAGTCTTTCTTTGATAGCGTATTTGTAACCTTCTTCAGCATATGTTGTGATGGGTTTGATTACGCCGTCAGCAGCCTGAATGAATGTCAGATAGTTTGTGTAGTAGGGTTCGGGAACGATGATTTCGTCGCCGGGGTTGATGCAGGACAGGAATACCAGTGTCAGAGCTTCGGAACCGCCGGATGTGATCAGAACGTCATTTCTTTCCAGGTTCATGTCGAATCTCTTGAAGTAATCAACGATAGCATCCTGCAGTTCGGGCAGACCCCAAGAACCAGCGTAAGCCAGTACTTTCTGGTCGAAGCCTTTGATTGCATCCCAGAATACGGAAGGTGTTTCGATATCGGGCTGGCCGATGTTCAGGTGGTAGATTTTAACGCCTTCAGCTTTAGCAGCGTCAGCAACGCCGTTGAATTTTCTGATAGGGGAGTTCTGCATTGCCTGCACTCTGTCGGAAATTCTCATGATTTTCACTTCTCCTTTTAATAAATATAATTTTGTAATTTGAAGAACTGCGTACTT
>JAUNCB010000125.1:217-4830 GCA_030526765.1 Bacillota bacterium | reverse complement strand
GATGGCACAGGCGTGGCTTCTGGCAACGGCATGGGCAAAGGACAGGAACAGGATGCGGGAATATGTGGAAAACCATCATTTGGAAGACTGGGTATTCCGAAAATTCGTGCAGAAAAGCTGTGAATCCCTTCGGGTCTGTGAAGCAGACAAAAAATTTCTGCGGAGTCTGCTTTAACACCTGTTTTTATGTGAAAAAAACTTGCTTTTTCTGTGGGGAAAGGATATACTTTACTAAATGAGAATAATTACTTTTTACGGGAGAATCAGGAGGGATATCAGATGAGTGTGACAGTAAGTGCAGATGATATAAAAAGAGTAAAGGGTCTTGGCTTTTTGCAGCAGAAGGGAACAGATACCTTCAATGCCCGTGTGCTGACAAGAAACGGTAAGATCACAACAAAAGAAGCAATGGTAGTAGCAGAAGCTGCGGATCAGTACGGCAACGGCGAAATGGCTTTCACAACAAGACAGACCATTGAGGTGCAGGGGATTCATTATGATAATATTGAAGCCTTCACTGCAGCCATTGAAGCAGGCGGTCTGCTGGTGGGCGGCACAGGCCCCAAGGTACGTCCTATCGTAAGCTGTAAGGGTACAACCTGCCAGTACGGTCTGTATGATACTTATGGTCTGAGCGAAAAGATCCATGAAAGATTCTACATCGGCTATCACGGTGTGAAGCTGCCTCACAAATTTAAAATTGCAACAGGCGGCTGCCCCAACAACTGTGTAAAACCCGATCTGAATGACGTTGGTATCATTGGTCAGAAGGTTCCCGTATTCGATGCGGAAAAATGCAAAAGCTGCAAGATCTGCGTTGTGGCGAAGGTTTGTCCTATGAAGGCAGCATCCAAGGCAGAAGGCGAAAAACTGAACTATGACAAGGAAAAATGCATCAACTGCGGCAGATGCCTGTATATGGCAAAATGTCCCTTCGGCGCAATGACAGAAGAAGTGACAGGCTATAAGGTAACACTGGGCGGCAGATGGGGCAAAAAGGTTGGTCAGGGTACAGCAATGAGCAAGATCTTCACCTCCGAGGAAGAAGTTCTGGATACAGTAGAAAAGATCATCCTGTTCTTCAAGGATCAGGGCGTTGCCGGTGAAAGACTGGCAGACACTGTAGCTCGTGTTGGCTTTGAAAAAGCAGAGGCTATGATCCTCTCCAACGAACTGCTGGAAAGAAAAGAAGAAATTCTGGCAAAAGCATAAAATAAGATCATTATGAAATGCCGTTTGGCGTATGCCTGACGGCATTTCTTCTGGATAAAACGGAGGAGAAAAAGTGAGTTATTTTCCTTTTTTTATAGAGATCGGAGACAGAGAATGTCTCGTGGTGGGCGGCGGAAGGGTTGCCCTCAGAAAAATTGAAAAGCTGCTGCCCTTCGGGGTAAAGATCACTGTGGTTTCTCCTGTGTTTTGCACAGAAATAGAAGAGATGACAGACATCCTGCGGATACAGCGGTGCTTTCAGCCGATGGATCTGGCGGGAAAGCAGTTTGTGATCGGTGCAGCGGATGATGAAGCGGTGAATCAGCAGATCGCTGTGCTTTGCAGGGAACAGAAGATTCCTGTGAATATTGTGGATGATCCGAAAAAATGTACCTTTTTCTTTCCTGCACTGGTGAAGAAGGGGGAATTCGTTGCAGGCTTTTCCACAGGAGGTGGCAGCCCGCTGGCGGCACAGTATATCCGCAGAAGGGTAGAGGATGCCGTGCCGGAAGGGTTTGACAGAGTGGTGGAGTTGCTTTCTTCTGTCAGAGAGCAGGTAAAGAAAGAGATCCCCGATATCAGAAAAAGAGAAGCGGTGTTTCAGAAGCTGTTTGCCCTTGCACTGGAAAAGGCGGGCAGACTGACGGAAGTGGAAATACAGGAAATTATCAGAAAGGAGGGGGAGAATCATGAATAAATTACGGATCGGCACCAGAAAAAGTCAGCTTTCCAGAAAACAGACGGAGCTGGCTGTGGGTGCGCTGGAAAAAGCCTGCCCCGGTCTGGAAACGGAGATTGTCCCCTTCCAGACCAGAGGGGATACCATTCTGGACAGACCCCTGTGGGAACTGAGCAATAAGGGCAAAGGTGTATTTGCTTCGGAATTTGAGGAAATGATATTACGGAAAGAGATCGATATTGCCATCCACAGCGGCAAGGATCTGCCGATTTTTCTGGCAGAGGGGCTGGAGATTATCGGTGTGATGAAGCGGGATGACCCCAGAGACGTGCTGGTAATGCCGAAGGGCAGAAGAGCGGAGGATTGTAAGAGCATCGGGACAGGAAGCCTGCGCAGACAGCAGTGTGCGGCGCGGGTGTTTCCCTGGGCGGAATGCAAGCTGATCCGCGGGAATATCCAGACCAGACTGGAAAAGCTGAAAAAGGGCTGTTATGATGCCATTATTCTTGCAAAGGCGGGGCTGGACCGTATGGGCATCACAGAAGGAGAGGAATATACCTTCCGTGTCCTTTCTCCGGAGGAGTTTCTGCCTGCGGCTTGTCAGGGGATCGTTGTGGCAGAGGGCAGAGGGGAACTGGCCGATTTTGTCGGCAGAATGTCCGACGAGAAAACCAGATATCTGTTTGAAACGGAGCGGGAGGTACTGATGCAGCTCAACGCTGCCTGCAGCGAGCCTGTGGCAGCCTTTGCAGAGCTGGAGGGTGAAAGCATCCGCCTGCGTGCCATGCGGGGAGAGGCTTACAGCGAAGGTACAGCCCCCGTTTCCGAAAGACTTGCACTGGCGGCAGATGTGGCAGGGAGGCTGAAATGATGGACGGAAGAGTTTATCTGGTTGGTGCCGGCTGCGGCGATCCGGAGCTGATCACAGAAAAAGGACAGAAGCTGCTGCAGAAATGCGAGGCAGTGCTGTATGATGATCTGGCGGCGGAACGGCTGCTGGAAAAAACGGGACAGGACTGTGAAAAAATATTTGTGGGGAAGCGTTATGGCAAACACTCTATGCCCCAGCAGGAGATCAATGCCCTTCTGGTGAAAAAAGCACAGGAAGGGAAGCTGGTGGTGCGGCTGAAGGGGGGAGACCCCTTTGTGTTCGGCAGAGGCGGAGAGGAGATCCTGACTTTACAGGCGGAAGGGATCCCCTATGAGATCGTCAGCGGTGTCACCTCTGCCATTGCGGTGCCTGCGGCGGCAGGGATCCCTGTGACCCATCGGAAAACGGCAAGAAGCTTTCATGTGATCACAGGGCATACGGCGGCGGATGGAGAAACAACGCTGACAGAAAATCTGGAGGTGCTGGCAAAGCTGGAGGGAACACTGGTGTTCCTGATGGGACTGCATCATCTGGAGGAGATCTGTCAGGGGCTGCTGGACGGTGGAAAAAATGGAAAAACACCTGCGGCTGTGATCTCCAGAGGAACCACACCCCTGCAGAAAACGGTTCGGGGAAGCCTGCAGGATATCTGTGAAAAGGTAAGGGCTGCGGAACTGGAAGCCCCTGCGGTCATTGTGATCGGGGAAACAGCGGCCTTTGATTTTACGGGAACCATCCCACGACCCCTTTATGGTGTGCAGATCGGGGTAACGGGAACAAAGAACATTACGGCGAAGCTGCGGAACAGACTGGAGGAGCTGGGGGCGGCAGTGACGGAAATGGATTATTCCACTATTGTGCCCTACAGGGAAAATGCGGTGCTGGAAAAGGAACTGGAGCAGATTTCCGAATATCCATGGGCTGTTTTTACCAGCCCGAACGGGGTCGCTGTGTTCTTTGATTATCTGAAAAAACTGAAATTTGATATACGAAAACTGGCAGGTATTCGGTTTGCAGTCATTGGGACAGGCACTGCTGCGGCATTGGAGAAGCGGGGTGTTTATGCATCCCTCCTGCCGGAGAAATTTGATGTGGAAAGCCTTGCAAAGACCCTTTGTGAGGCTGTGAAAAAAGAAGAAAAAATACTGATCCTGCGGGCAGAACAGGGGTCGGAGATCCTGACGGAGGTTCTGGATGACGCAGGTATGACCTATACGGATGTGAAGATCTACGACATCCATGTGGATGAAGAAAAACGGCGGTTTGCCAACGAAAAGGCGAAGGAGATGGATTTCATTACTTTTGCCAGCGGTTCCGGTGTGCGCGGCTTTCTGGAAAACGGCGGAAGTATCCCTGCAGGGACAAAGGCTGTCTGCATTGGAACCTCTACGGAGCGGATGCTGAAAAAATATGGAGACTATGCGCATCTTGTGGCAGAAACCTTTCATGTGGACGGGATCGTGGAGGCAATCAGGAAGGAGACGGAAAAATGAGAAGATTCAGAAGACTGCGGAGTTCCGAATCCATGCGCAGAATGGTGCGGGAAACACGGATCTCCCCGGAAGAGATGATCTACCCCGTTTTTGTGATCGAAGGAGAAAATATCAAAAATCCCATTGATTCCATGCCCGGTGTGTATCAGTATTCCATTGATCGGCTGGCGGAGCTGCTGGCAGAGGTGAAGCAAAGCGGTATCAGCGGCGTTCTGATTTTCGGCATTCCTGCCGAGAAGGATGCGGTAGGCTCTCAGGCATATCATCCTGACGGCATCACCCAGCGGGCGATCAGAGAGATCAAGAAATATGATCCGGAGCTGCTGGTCATTGCAGATGTGTGCCTGTGCGAATATAC
>JAUNCB010000125.1:0-207 GCA_030526765.1 Bacillota bacterium | reverse complement strand
TGTTGGCGAAAATGAGCGTGACACTGGCGCAGGCAGGCGCTGATATCATCGCTCCTTCCGACATGATGGACGGAAGGGTTGCAGCGATCCGTAAAGCACTGGATGAAAATGGATTTGTAAATATCCCCATTATGGCATACAGTGCAAAATTTGCCTCTGCCTACTACGGTCCTTTACGGGATGCAGCCCATTCTGAGCCGCAGTTTG
>JAUNCB010000124.1 GCA_030526765.1 Bacillota bacterium | reverse complement strand
TTGCCCTTCTCATTGGCTGGGTTTTAGGCGGCCCCGTTGGTATCGGTACCGTCATTTCCGTATTCGGCATGGGCACTGCTCTGCAGATCGTCTGCAAGCTGCTGCATTTTGAACCCAGAAACGTGGTACATAAAAACGTACTGGAAGCCAACAGGATCCTCTTTCAGAAATAAAAATAAGGCACTCCCGACAGTTCCGCAAATTCAGCAAAACTGTCAGAAGTGCCTTTTTGATTGTCCTTATTATTTCCAGAATTCGAAATCCAGATCGTAAATATGAACGGTATCGCCTTCCTGAATACCCTTTTCCTCCAGTGCTTCGATGATACCCTTTTCCTTCAGGTATTTCTGGAAGAATGCAAAGCCCTTTTCTGTATCGATATTGGTGTAGCCGATCATCTTTTCTACGCCGACACCGGTAACCACGAAATAGCCCTCTTCCACTTCTTCGATGGTGAAGGGTTCAAAGTCAACCTGTACCTCATCGTATTCTTCATATTCTTCCTCGAAGATAATATCCTCGGGATATTCTCTCAGGATCTTGCCCACCTCTGTCAGAAGCTCATCCAGACCTTTGTTTGTGGCTGCAGAAATGGGGAATACCTTATAGCCCTGAGGCTCATAGATTTCTCTCAGTCTTTCCACATTTTCCTCAGAACCGGGAATATCTGTTTTATTCGCCGCAATTACCTGTGGACGCTTCATCAGATCTTCTTTATACTCCGCCAGTTCTCTGTTGATCTTTTCAAAGTTTTCCACAGGGTCGTCCCCTTCTACCCCTGCAGCATCCACCACATGGATAAATACCTTTGTTCTTTCCACATGGCGCAGGAATTCATGGCCCAGACCAATGCCTTCGGAAGCACCTTCCACCAGACCGGGAATATCCGCCAGAACGAATTTATCGCCGAATCTGCCTTCCACAACACCCAGATTAGGGGACAGTGTGGTAAAGTGATAGTTTGCGATCTTGGGGTTTGCATTTGTTACCATGGAAAGCAGTGTGGATTTGCCAACATTGGGAAAACCGATCAGACCAACGTCCGCAATCAGCTTCAGCTCCAGAATTACATCATATTCCTTGGATTTTCTGCCGGGCTCTGCGTATCTGGGTGCCTGTCTTGTGGGTGTTGCAAAGTGCTGATTGCCTTTGCCGCCCTTACCGCCATAGATCAGGATCTTGGGTTCATTTGCTTTTGTAATGTCCGCCATTACCTTACCGCTTTCCGCTTCACGGATTACAGTACCCACAGGTACTTTAATGATAATGTCCTCGCCGTCTTTCCCGAAGCAGTTGCGTTTGCCGCCGGGTTCACCGGGCGTTGCAGCAAATTTTCTTTTGTAACGGAAATCCATCAGGGTATTCATGCCGCTTTCCCCGACAAAAATCACATTGCCGCCCTTACCGCCGTCGCCGCCGTCGGGACCGCCGTGGGTGATATATTTTGCTCTGTAAAAGGAAACCTTGCCGTCGCCGCCGTCGCCGCCCTTTACATGGATCTTGACTCTATCTACAAACATTGTTTTCTCTCTCCTTTCTTCTTCTGAAAAGAAGACTTCACAGCTCTGTAACCAGAAGGCTGCAAACCTGTCAAGCCTTCTTCTTTTATGGAAAAATGATTGAAAAAAAGGCTTCAAATGGTATCATTTGAAGCCTTCGCGATTTTCATGCAAATCTTATTCAGCGATTTCGACAGGGTAAACAGAAACCTGTTTTTTGTCTCTGCCTTTTCTTTCATATTTTACACGACCATCAACCAGAGCGAACAGTGTATCGTTGCCGCCTCTGCCAACGTTTACGCCGGGATGGATCTTAGTGCCTCTCTGTGTGTATAAGATATTGCCAGCCAGAACGTACTGACCGTCTGCACGTTTTGCACCAAGTCTCTTAGCGTTGGAGTCACGACCGTTCTTTGTGGAACCGCCGCCTTTGTGGTGCGCGAAGAACTGAAGGTTCAATCTGAACATGCTTCACACCTCCTCATGTATCAAAGTGAGATATTTTTTGTATTCTAATTCTATGTCTGAAAGTCCCATGCACAGTGTTTCCAGAAGAAGCTGTGTATCATGGTCTTCCATCCCCTCAAGGGGAAACAAGACTTTGAGATAACCGCCGCGTTTTTCATCCGCCTCCGCTTTAAAGGGAATCTCGGTGAATTTTTCCACAGCATTGATTGTGTTAAAACAAAGCACTGTTACTGCAGAACAGACAATATCCTCGCCTGCTGCTGCATAGCCCGCATGACCGGAAATCTCAAATCCGCAGATTTTCTGATTTTTGCGATAAATCCTTGCTTTAATCATGACTGAAAATTACAGGGATTTGATCTGCAGTTTTGTAAAAGGCTGTCTGTGGCCTCTTTTTTTGTGGAAGCCTTTTTTGGGTTTGTATTTGTAAACTACAACCTTTTTCGCTTTGCCGTCACCGATTACGGATGCTGTAACCGCTGCGCCTTCCACATAGGGAGCACCTACTTTGATATCGCCTTCTTTTGCCAGAACCAGAACTTTGTCGAATGTGTATTCGGAGCCTGCTTCTACAGCCAGTTTTTCAACTGTGATGATATCACCTTCGGATACTTTGTACTGTTTACCACCAGTTTCAATAATTGCGTACATGTTGACACCTCCTCGCAATTTTACTCGCTGAATACGGTAACCGGAGCCTTTCTCCGATTTTCTCGAACCTCTTCACGCGGCTGAACATACTCCAATATACTACCACAGCCGAATTGCTCTGTCAACAAAATTATGATAAATTTTCACCATTTTTTACTGATAAATACGCACCTTCGTCACCCTTTTTCCGCAGTAGCCGAAGCAGGAGCGAATGTCCTTCTCTGGTCATACACTTTCCTTTTTCCTGCTGGATCTGATATGCCTGCCGCAGCACGGATTCTGCCTTATCCCAGCTGCCCGCCTCTGCATAGATCCGCCCAGTACGGTCACAGAGCTTTCCGAATTCCACCGTATCCATTCCATCCTTCGCACCGATATACAGCACCCGATCCAGAAGGGTCTCCGTATCCTTTTTATTCCCAAGCTTTGCATGGAAGGAGGCCGCCTTGAGCAGTGCCTTGGCATAGTCTCCGTTTTCTCCCTCCATTCCGCGAATGGAAAGGGCAAGGGCACTGTAGTATTCCACTGCCTTCTGCCAGTCTGCGGCACTGTCTGTTTTCTGCGGCTTCGGAGGTGCCTCCTTTACGATCTCCTCGATCTTTTCCGCCAGATACATCCTTCTGCGTTTTTCATATTTTTCATCCATAGGGATACCGGAACGCTTCCGCTTCCCCTCCGCCTCAGCAAAGTAGGCATCTGCCTTATCCGCCTGATCTGCCATTTTATAGCAGTAGGCAATGGCGATCAGATTATTGGCCGCCTCCATCTGCTCCTGCGGTGTTTCCTCAAAATTCACATCATTCTTTTCCTGATACAGACGGATGGCCTTTTCAAATTTCCGCTGTTTCATGGAGACCCGTGCAAGGATATCCAGCGTCTCCAGATACTGGGGATTATCTTCATCCAGCATCTCCTTTCGGATTTTCGCCACCTGATCCAGTATCTCCTCCGCCTTTTGCAGATTTCCCGCCGCTTCATGGATCAGCCCCAGCTTTTCCAGTGCGATCGCATAGCGGGGATGCTCCTCCCCAAACCGCTTTTCCATCCGCTCCGCAGCATCTGTACAAAGGGCTACGGCTTTATCCATATTCCCCTGCCTTCTGTACAGCTCTGCCAGAAGATGCATATTCCAGACATACATCCCGCTTTCTCTGTCGCCGCCTTCTTCCCGCAGCTTCAGTGCTTCCTTTACATATTCCGCAGCTTCCGGATATTTCTGCTGCTTTTCCATCAGTCTGCCTATTGCTGTATAGGTATCTGCCGCAGCAGACAGCGGAAGCGTTTTGCTGTCCTTTCGGATCATCAGCGCCTCCTGATAGCACTGCAGGGCATCCTCTGCCTTTTCCATCTTTTCATAGAGATTTCCCATACTCATCAGACTGGCTGCCACCTGCGGATCCTTTTCTCCCAGGGTTTCCCGTTTCAGGTTCAGCGCCTTGCTGTTCAGTGCCAGTGCCTTTTTATATTCCTTTTTCCCTGCATAGTCCACACTGAGATTATTCAGTGCCTCTGCATAGAAGCTGTGGTTTTTGCCCAGCATTTTTTCCACCAGTTCCAACACCTCACGATGGATCTCTACGGCTCTGTCAAAACGCTCTGCCTTGCAGAGGATCGCCGCCAGAGAGTTCAGACTGTTCAGAAAATCCAGATGCTTTTCGCTGTAAAGCTTTCGCCGCACCTCCACAGCCTTTTCGCAATATTCCACCGCCAGATCCAGCAGCCCTGCCTTTTCACAGACAGAAGCCAGTGTCAGCAGGCTTATCATATAATAGAAGCTTTCGCCGCCCCGCGCCTTTTCGATCAGATCCAGACAGACCTCATAATAATAGATCGCCTTTTGATAATTGCCCATCCCTTCATAAGCACGGGCTGCCGCCCCATGCAGATCCGCCAGATCCAGCGTGGAAAAGTCGCTGCACTGTCTGGCCTTCTGCATTGCTCTGCTGTGGAATACTGCCGCTTCGTCAAATTTCCCCAGCAGCTCATAGGTGTTTCCCACATGATACAGGGCATGGATATAATCTGCATGCTCTCTGCCCAGCTTCCCCTCTCTGATCTCCATGACCTTATGATGCAAGCTCAGTGCCTCCTTCTGTTTGCCCGTCTGGTTCAGCACGATCGCCATGTTATTCAGGGTATCCGCATAGGAAAGACTTTCTCCGCTGCATTCCTTTTTCAGCTCCGCCGCCTTTTTATAATATTCGATGGCACGGTCATACAGCTGCACCTGATCGAACACCATCGCCAGATTGCTCATATCCGCCGCATATT
>JAUNCB010000123.1 GCA_030526765.1 Bacillota bacterium | reverse complement strand
GGTGGGGAAAGATATCTGCTGGTAGTGGAAACATCTCAGATGGATGAAGAAGAATCTGAAGCGTATATTCTCAAGGAAGTATCTATCAATGCAGAAGATGTGACTTATGAAGTGGTTGAGGATGATGCGGAATTTGAACGCATCTCCGCAGTATTTGCCCAGAGAGGCGAAGAATATACCCTCGGCATGAACTGATCTGAAATTAGAAGAACGAATGTGTTAGGGCGGCATATTTTCAAGGAGATATGCCCGATTCCCTTTTCATAGAAATATGGACGGAAAAAAGGGGACAGCAGAAATAAGGCGGGGAAAACTGGCAGCACTCACGGCGGTCTGAAAAAATGGGACGGAAATGTTTTTTCGGACGGTGAGAACCGACTGCTTTTTTTCTGTTGTGTTTTTCTGTGAGGAAAGGTCTGTATATCGGAGATTAAAGAAAACTTTTTTACGCCATACTATTAAAAAGATAAAAGGAAAAACAAGAAAAGGAGGTGTGTTTTTTGACAGAGAAGAAACCCGTCAGGGAGAATAACGGAAAAAACTCCCGTGCGAAAAATAACACAAAGGGGAAGGCTGACGGCGTGAAGGCGGCTGCGATGGAGGCAGCGAAAACAGCGAAAACGGCTGCGAAGGCGGCAAAGCCTGTGGCAAAGGATGCAGCAGAAAAGGCAACAAAGGCTGCGGAAAAGGCAACGAAGGCGGCAGCAAAGCCTGCGGCGAAGCTGACAGAAAAGCTGCGCACCAGAAGCAAGGCGAAGGCAAAGCCTCAGACAAAACTGAAGGTGATCGCACTGGGCGGTCTGGAAGAAATCGGCAAGAACATGACAGTGCTGGAATACGGCGATGATATTATCATCATCGACTGTGGTCTTGCATTCCCCGAGGACGATATGCTGGGGATCGATCTGGTGATTCCCGATGTGTCTTATTTGACAAAAAACATAGATAAAATCAGAGGGATCGTGCTGACCCATGGACATGAGGACCATATCGGTGCGCTGCCCTATATTCTGAAGCAGCTGAATGTGCCTGTATTCGGCACACTGCTGACACTGGGGCTGTTGGAAAACAAGCTGAGAGAGCATAAAATGCTGGATTCCACCAGAAGACATACGGTGGTTCCCGGTGAAAAGGTGAAGCTGGGGCAGATGGTAGTGGAATTTATCCATACGAACCATTCCATTGCCGATGCGGTGGCACTGGCGATCCATACACCTGTGGGTGTGGTGGTTCATACGGGCGACTTTAAGGTGGACTATACCCCCATCGACGGCGAGATCATTGACCTGCAGCGTTTTGGCGAGCTGGGAAAGGAAGGCGTACTGCTTCTGATGAGCGACAGCACCAATGCAGAGAGAAAAGGCTTCACCATGTCCGAAAAAAATGTGGGCAAGGTGTTTGAGAAGATTTTTGAGGATACACCGAAAAACCGCATCATGGTTGCGACCTTCTCTTCTAATATCCATCGTATCCAGCAGGTTATCAATGCAGCGTATATGTACGGCAGAAAGGTTGCCATCATTGGACGCAGCATGGTGAATGCAGTGAAAACAGCGTCGGAGCTGGATTATCTGTGGGTGCCTCCCAGAACATTGATCGATATTAACGAAACAAAGAATTATCAGGATAATCAGCTGGTTATCATCACAACAGGCAGCCAGGGTGAGACCATGTCCGCCCTTTCCCGTATTGCATCCGGCGAGCATAAGCAGATCAGCGTAAAGCCCGATGATAAAATCATCATCAGTGCCTCTGCCATCCCCGGTAACGAGAAAAATGTCTTCCGTGTGGTGAATGAACTGATGAAAAAGGGTGCAGATGTGGTGTATGGAGACATCGAAGATATCCATGTTTCCGGCCATGCCCGTCAGGAAGAACTGAAGCTGATGCTGGCGCTGACCAAGCCCAGATTCTTCATGCCCGTTCACGGGGAATATATGCATCTGGCAAGTCATAGAGATCTGGCAGTTTCCATGGGGATGGATAAGAATGACATCTTCGTGATGAAGCTGGGGGAAGTGCTGGAGGTAGGCAAGGATGAGGCGAAGGTGAACGGCGTTGTGCCCACCGGTCAGATCATGGTAGACGGTCTGGGCGTTGGTGACGTTGGCAATATCGTACTCAGAGACAGAAAGCATCTTTCTCAGGATGGTCTGATGGTGGTAGTGGTATCCATGGATAAGGAATACGGTACCATTGTTTCCGGTCCCGATATCATTTCCAGAGGCTTCGTTTATGTGAGAGAAGCAGAGGGGCTGATGGATGAAGCCCGTCAGGCGGTGCTGGAGGCATTGCAGGAATGTGAGGCAAAGAATATCACAAGCTGGAACTATATCAAGGGTGTGATCAAGGATACCCTGAAAAACTATATCTGGCAGAAAACAAAGAGAAGTCCCATGATCCTGCCGATCATTATGGAAGTATAATAGAAAAATACCCCGAGGATATTGAGAAATCAACATCTTTCGGGGTTCTTTTTTTGATGATACGCCTTTATTGCGCTGTCTGTCTTTTTGTTCCTTTCAAGAAGGGCTCGGAAACCCTGCGGTTGAAGCAGTCGATGAGGGGACCCATGAAAAAGGCGGTCAGGATCGTGCCAAAACCGACAAAGGCGGGAATCTGAGCAAGGGCACCGCCGCCCAGCAGAAAGAGCAGGCATCCCAGCCCAACACAGATGAAATCTGTGCCGATGCGGATGAATTTGAATTTACCCAGCTTCCATTTGTTTGCCATGATCAGGGCAACGGCATCATAGGTGGATACGCCCAGATCTGCAGTGATATACACGGAGCAGCCGAAGCACAGCGCCACGAAGCCGAAGCAAAAGCTGAAAAGACGTATCGGCATAGAGGCGTCGGGAAACAGCTGCAGCAGAGTGGCATGGGAAAAGTCCACCACATATCCCAGCAGGAAAAGATTGATGAAGGTGGCAATGCCGATATAGTGTCGGTCAAAGAGCAGTGCAAAGAGCAGCAGTATGGCATTGACGATGATATATAGGGTGCCGAAGGCGATGGGAAACATCTGGTGGGTGCCGCTCATGAAGGACTGAAAAGGGTCCACGCCAAAGGCAGCCAGCTTAAAGAAGCCGACACTGACGGCGCAGATGAAGACACCGATAACAGACATAAGGATACGTTTTGTTTTCATATAAATGTTCTCCTGCAGGAATTCTGATTTCTTATTTTCAAGAGGATCACTCCTCTACAAAAAGGTCGGCAATGGAATAGAGTACGGCAGAGCCCGCCATAGTCAGGCGTTCTCCCTGCATTTCACAGTACAGTGTGCCGCCTCTGGGGGAAACCTGACGGGCTGCGATGTTATTTTTGCCCAGCTTCTTTGCCCACAGAGGAACGATGTGACAGTGACCGCTGCCGCAGACAGGGTCTTCGGGAACTGCCAGCTTGGAGCAGAAGGAGCGGGATACGCAATCGTAGTTGTCGCCCTTTGCGGTGATATGCTGCAGCAGACCGTCCAGAGCAGCCAGTTTGCTGTGGTCGGGGGTCATGGTGGGAACGGCATCCGCATCCTCTGTCACACAGAGCAGGTCACGACCCAGCCATGCTTCCGTGATCTTTACACCGTATGCCGCATCCATTTCGGGTGTGACGGGAATCTGCTTCAGTTTATAGGCAGGGAAATCCATTTCCAGCAGATCTCCTTTTCTGACAACGGTCAGGGGACCGCTCAGTGTGTGAAAGGTAATGGATTCTGCATCTTTTTCAAAGAAATGGAACAGCACATAGGATGTGCCCAGTGTGGCATGACCGCACAGATCGATCTCGCCGCCGGGGGTGAACCATCTCAGATGATAGTTTTCGCCTTCCTTTACGGCAAAGGCGGTTTCGGACAGATTGTTTTCGATGGCGATCTTCAGCATCAGCTCATCGGAAGGATATTTGTCCAGCACGCAGACTGCGGCGGGGTTGCCTTCAAATACTTTTTCTGCAAAAGCGTCAACATGATAGCATTTCATGGTAAGGACCTCCTTATTATGGTAAATCTGATTTTCTTCTGGTATAAAGATAGCACGAATCTGTCTTGTATGCAATGGAAAGCGGCTTTATTTGCAAGGGAGGAGAAAATGGTGTATGATAGAGCCAAATGATGCGGAAAAGAGGGGTTTTATGCAGTCCATCAGTGAGATAAAGGAAATCTTGGGAAACTGCTCCATGGAGGAGCTGCCCGAGCAGATCAGACAGTTTGAGGAGGACAGCCGAAAGGGTGTCCAGACAGCCATTGCCTCTTTTCGGAAAAAATACGAAAAGCATCAGCAGGAGCAGGCAAGACTGGAGGAGATCCTGACTTATGAAAGAGGACTCTGGTCTGTGGGCTATGATCTGATCGCAGGTATTGACGAGGTGGGAAGAGGCCCTCTGGCAGGCCCTGTGGTGGCTGCGGCGGTCATCCTGCCGAAGGAATGTAAGATCGAAGGAGTCAATGACTCCAAGAAACTGTCTGCCAAAAAAAGAGAGGAATTATACGATATCATTCTGGAACAGGCTGTATCCTATGGGATCGGCATCGTTTCCAATGAGCGTATTGACGAAATAAACATCCTGCAGGCAACCTATGAGGCTATGCGGGAGGCATTGTCCCAGTTGAAGCCAAGGGCGGAGTATATCCTTGCCGATGCAGTGACGATCCCCCTGGTTTCCACACCGCAGAAGGGCATCATCGGTGGGGACGGGAAAAGTATGTCCATCGGTGCGGCGAGTATTGTGGCAAAGGTTTATCGGGATCGGCTGATGGAGGCCTATGATGAGGCATATCCCGGGTATGGCTTTGCATCGAACAAGGGCTATGGTGCGGCGGAGCATATCGAAGGCATCAGAAAGCAGGGCATTACGCCTATCCATCGGAAAACCTTTCTGAAAAATCTGATGCCGCAGGAGGGGGATACTACCACCGACAAGGGCCATCGGGGGGAAGCCCTTGCGGCAAAGCAGATGGAAAAAATG
>JAUNCB010000122.1 GCA_030526765.1 Bacillota bacterium | reverse complement strand
TATTTTGCTATACTTTGATGAAAGGATGCTTTTGCAGCCGATTCCGTGAACAGATGAACGGTCTGCAGCGGAAAATACATCACATCAGAAAAACCTTTCATAGATATAAAAAACAGGATAAGGGGGAAAATCATCATGAAATGTACCAATTGCGGCAAACCCTTAAGAGAAGGCGCAGGCTTCTGCTCTTCCTGCGGACAGGCAGTCGTACAGGCAATTTTCTGCAGAAAATGCGGTGTTGAACTGGAAACAGACGATAAATTCTGTTACGCCTGCGGTGCAGAGGTAAAAGCACAGCCGAAAAAAGAAGCGGCTGAACCTCCCACGCCCCGCCGCGGACGCCCTGCCAAAAAGAAAGCATCTGTCAATCTGGATGCCAGCGGTCTGTATGGACGCCAAAAAAGAGTCAGCATCAGTGACAGAGCCATTGTATATTCCAATAGCGGCAATCTGCGAAGAATCGATAAAGAAATGAATATGGTTTCAAAATCCCTTTATGCCTATGGTCTTGCACAGACAGCAGAACATGTGCTTGCACTGGATGCGGATTATAATCGGGAAACGGAAGAATGGGAACTGCGCCTCATGACAATGGATGAGTCTTTGAACGTATTATCCAATGCATTCATCTGCGCATTGCCCGGTATGGAAGAAACAGAATGCTATAACTTTGCTCTGGATGAAGCATATATCTATCTGTGCCGCTGGACACCGATCGATAACCCTGAATATAACTGTGCACAGGATATCCTCTTTACCCGCATCAACATCGCCACAGGGGAAGAATCTGTCTGGAATGCGGATCCTGTGGAGGTGGACGGCGGTCGGCTGGTTGACATAGATAACTCTGAATTCAATGTCATGATGGTTCATGAGGGCAAATTGTATTTCAGCGGGGTGATGCATTTTTCTGCAGAGGATGAGGAGGATTTCTCTTGCGTAGATACTATTGATGCAATTCTGGATTTTGATACCGAAACGTGTACGCTCCTCTGGAGAGGCTCCAGATATGGCGATGGATATGGTATGCCCCGCTTCTTTGACTTCCGCCGCGGCATCATGTGGACCAATCCCAGAGAAATGGAAATGAAACGCCGTGGCTGGGAGAAAACATACCACTCTGCGCTGCGAGATAGCATGCTGCCTCTGGTACCCCGCAAAATCGCATATAATGCGCCCATCCTTGCCAATTACAGCATCTGCTCTGCATTCCCCATACGTTCCAACTCCTTCGAATATTTCGATGGCGAAAAAGGATATGCTGCACCTGATTATTATCATTTTTATGCACTGTGCGACGGTTCTGTATCCGAAGACTGGAATGGTACGAACCATGGCAGAAGTGAAACAGCAGTGGTATGGCAGGATAAAGTCATTGCCGATTTAGCGGCTGATTATTACTACACCGTTTATCCCGCTGTATCCTATAAACCCGAATACGATGATTGTTACAGGGTCAATGAGATCTAAGGATTGAACCATAAAAGTCTTTTCAGAGGGGCTGTCTGCGGCAGGCAAAGCTGATCTTTTGCTATTCCCCTGCCATAAAAGCCCTCCTCTATTTGCACAGAAAAAGCCTCTGTCCCAAAGGTATTTTCCTTTGGGACAAAGGCTTTTTTTCATCCATTTCTATGTTCCGTTTCCATCAGGCCGCTTCCTGTCTTTTCTCTGTAAAAACGCTCTCCCATGGAAACCTTACTGAGCTTTGTCAATGCCTTTGCCCAGAAATCCGTTCCAAAGACCACCGTCACCAGCAGGGAAACCAGAAGACCCGCCCCTGTGGCAAGGTAAGGATTTTCGCAGAGGAGCCCGTAAAATCCCCCATAGATCAGAAAATCCTTATAGAGCCGATGGAGGATATAGATACCGATGGTGTTTCTGCCCAGCTTCGCCAGAAAGGTTTTCCCCTTCGGACAGAGGGCAAACAATCCAAAGAGCAGAACCACAGTGGCTGCCATCCAGAGGATGCAGGTCAGCGGTGCCGCATAATAATACCATTCCCCCAGCTTCAAAAGCTTACTGTAAGGAGAAACGCCGAAGAAGAATACGCCGATCCATTTCTTGACTGCCCGTCCATGGATAATAATGAGCACCATTGCTGCAAGGAAGATGCCCGAAAGGACAAATCTTCTCCCCTTTCCGCCCAGTGCCTCCTGCAGCCGCTTCGGCGTCATATAGAAGCCCAGCAGAAAGAAGGGCAGAAAATTGATGGCACGGGATAATGTCAGAAATCTGCCGATGCTTTCCTGATAATTGGCAAATGCCGCCACCAGCACCGCCGCCGCCAGCACATAAGCCGCCTTTTTTTCCTTCGTCAGATACAGAACAATGTGCCAGAGGATCAGCGCAAGCAAATACCATGGTGCAGAGCCGATGGTGAGCATATCCGTCTTAAGCAGAGAATAGCCCACTACCAGCAGGATAAAGCCCCGCCGAAACAGGGAAAACCGATCATACAGCTGTGCCAAAAGCCAGACCCCTGCGGTAAAAAGCAGCACGATGGCGATCAGCGCTCCCGTATGACTGCCATCGGCAAAATACGGGCGGCGGAAAATGAAATGCACCAGTTCAATGGCATTTTTGAACAGCAGATAGAGCCATCCGTAGGACAGCAGCTTTTCCGTCTTATTCTGTTTTTTCAGAAAGCCCTTTGCCAGATAGCCTGACATGAAAATAAACCCGGGCATGTGGAAGAAATAGATGAAGGTTCTGACACCAATGGCGAAGGTGACATTCTGATCCTGCAGATAGCTGAGGAAATGGCCTGCCACCACCAGAAAGATCAGCACCCCCTTGATATTATCCACATGGTAATCCCTTGTATCCCCCTTTGGGGGAAGTGTCCTTTGCTGATTCATACGCTACCGTCCTTATTTCTGCTGCTGTTCCCAGAGGGCATGATACAGAAGAGGCTTTCTGTCCGCCTTTACGGGGAAGCTGCTGCGGTAGCTTTCCGCCTCGGAAAGATCGATCTCGGCTATGGCCATGCCGCTGCCGCCGTCCAGATGCACCAGCACCTCGCCCAGAGGGGAAACGATCATACTGTCCCCATTGTAGGAAAGACCGCCGCCTTCGCCGCCGCGGTTTACCCCGACAATAAAGCACTGGTTTTCAATGGCGCGGGCCTTCAGCAGTGTCATCCAATGCTCTCTGCGGGGTGTGGGCCAGCTGGCAATGACCGTAATGACCCTGCTTTTTTCGGAAAGCACCTGAAAGGGCTCGGGGAAGCGCAGATCATAGCAGATCAGCGGCGATACAGGCACCCCTTTGATCTCGCAGAAGGAAAGGGAATCCCCGCCCACATAGTGCTTTGCCTCTGCGCCAAAGGAGAAGGGATGTATCTTGGCATAATCCGCCAGCACCCTCCCTGTTTCATCTATGATGATACAATGATTGGTGGATACCCCTGCCTCGTGAACAGGCAGACCAAAGCAGACAGCGATGCCGTTTTTCTCGGCTTCCTCCCGAAAGAACGCAATGGTTCTGCTGTCGGTTCTATTCTCTCCATATACCTCAGGCTGCATGGTGAAGCCTGTCAGTGTCATTTCGGGGAATACGATAAAATCCGCTCCCTTTTTCTTTGCTTCCTGCATTCCTGACGCACAGAGCGCCATGGCTTTTTCCTTTTCTTCAAAGCCCATATCCAACTGGGCAATGGCAATTTTCATACGCTTTCCCTCCTTTATTCCCATGTTTTCCATACCTCGGGGCAGAAGCCCAGTGTGAACGCCCTGCCGTTGCGCACGATGGGTGTGGCAAAAAGCTCCGGGTTTTCAAAAAGGGTCGGCTCCCGTTTTGCTTCGTCGATATAATCCAGATACAGTGTGGTATAGGCCTTCGCCTTACGGTCGATCATCTCCTCCACAGGGATGCATTTTTTTGCCGCCTCAAAGACTGCCTTTGCCATACCAAACTGATGCAGGTCGATATACTGATATTTGATTTTCCGCTCCTTGAAATAACGCTCCGCCTTTTTGGTATCGAAGCATTTTTTGGAGCCGTAGATCTGGATATTCATACTCGGACATCCTTTCTGTCGATGGTTTTCTTTTTCCCTTAATTTTATCTTATTTTATCCCCCAGGGCAAGACAATGCCCGAGAATTCTGATATACTTAGTTTCTAAAAGGAGGAATGCAAAATGAGAATGATTTCATGGAATATAAACGGCTTACGGGCCGCTGTAGGCAAAGGCTTTGCGGAATACTTCAGAGAAGCCGATGCGGATATATTCTCCCTGCAGGAAACAAAACTGCAGGCGGGGCAGATCGAACTGGAAACCGAGGGCTATCACCAATACTGGAACTATGCGGAGAAAAAGGGCTATTCCGGGGTGGCGGTATTCACCAAAAAGGAACCCCTCAGCGTGGCTTACGGCATCGGTGTGGAGGAGCATGACCACGAGGGCCGTGTGATCACACTGGAATTTGCGGACTTTTATCATGTGACCGTATACACTCCCAATTCTCAGGCGGAAAATGCCCGTCTGGACTACCGCATGGATTGGGACGATGCCTTCCGTGCCTATGTGAAGGGGCTGGATGCGAAAAAACCCGTTATCCTCTGCGGCGATCTGAATGTTGCCCACAATGAGATCGACCTGAAGAACCCCAAGACCAACCGCAGAAATGCAGGCTTTACCGATGAGGAGCGAGGCAAATTCACAGAGCTTCTGGAGGCAGGCTTTGTGGACACCTTCCGCCATTTTTATCCCGATCAGGAGGGCATCTATTCCTGGTGGAGCTATCGCTTCAAAGCAAGAGAAAAGAATGCAGGCTGGAGAATCGACTATTATGTGACCTCCGAAAGCCTGCGGGACAAGCTGGTGGATGCAAAGATCCATACACAGGTGATGGGCTCCGACCACTGCCCCGTGGAGCTGGAGATCGCACTGTAAGAAAGAAAGGGACAGTTTTATGGAACCCTATTACTACAACACACTGACAAAACCGCAGCAGAACAGC
>JAUNCB010000121.1 GCA_030526765.1 Bacillota bacterium | reverse complement strand
TCTCTGTCAAATCATCTACGGCTGCCTTGCTACCCAGACTGAACGCAATATGAATATAGCCAGTGCGTGTGAATGCTTTGTTATAATCGTCCATTTCTGGCCTATTCATGATTTCCAAGCGAGCACCATTATCAAATCTTAAAAAGTAAGAACGAAAACCTGTGGATTTATTATGATATCCATCTTTAGAAACTGCATGAAAGTATTTGATAAAGAAATCCTTTGCTGCCTCCAAATCGTTTACATACATCGCAATATGCTCTATGTGCATAAGTCACCTCTGCATTTAAGCAAACAACTGCCGCTTTATCAGCGTTCTCCAAACGCATCCAGTGCCAATTTCCAGGCACCATAAGCACCGGCATCATTTCCCAGCTCTGCCATAAGAATTTTTGTACTCCTGCAAGCATGGAATGCATATTTCTGAAAATATTTCATTGCTCCATCAACCAATGGCTTACCTGCTTTGCTGACACCGCCACCAAGCAGAATTACATCAGGATCTGTCACACAGCATATATTTGCCAAAAACAGTCCCAAATAGCTGTAAACCCGTTCCAGAATAACCTGTGCAGCTGCATCACCTTTCTCGGCAGCCTCAAACACATCTTTACATTCCATTTTTTCTAACATACGGAGCACACTGGCATCCGCATATTCTGTCAGAAATCTGTTTGCTACTCTCACAACGCCAGTTGCAGAACAGTATTGTTCCGCGCACCCATATTTACCGCACCCACAGGCTTCTGTTTCTTCTTTTTCCAGAACGATATGACCAATTTCGCCACCAGCGCCGTGAACACCGTTTACAATTTTTCCTTTTACTATAATGCCGCCACCAATACCCGTACCCAGAGTTGCCAGAACCACATTTTCATAGCCACGTGCGGCACCACACCAACATTCTCCCAATGCAGCCACATTTGCATCATTACCCGCTTTTACAGGGAAACCTGTTAACGCAGTTAATTCTTTTTGCAGGTCTACCTTGCCCCAACCCAGATTGACACATTTATTCACTATGCCATTATCATCTACCGGTCCGGGAACACCTACCCCAATGCCAATGATCTGCTCTGCGGGGATGTTCCTTTCAATCAAATAATTCTTTACAGATGCAGCAATATCAGGAAGAATGGCATTCCCACCATTTGCAGTATTTGTTTTGATCTCCCATTTATTCAGCAGTATACCTTTGCAATCAAAAAAAGCAATTTTGACAGTTGTACCACCAATGTCTATACCAAATCCATATTCCATCATTTACAGCTCCCTGAAAGTTATTTTTTATTGATTTTGTACTCTCCGCCGTCAATTATTATAGAACGTCCTTCTACTAGTGCAGTTGCCATTTTGCTGCGCGCAGAACGATGAATTCTCTGTGCTGTTGCACGGGAAACATTCATCTGTTCACCGCATTGCTCCTGTGAAAATCCTTCATAGTCTACCAATCGAATCGTTTCAAATTCATCTATCGTAATGATAACTTCCTTAATTTCCTCATTTTGTTCCACTGGTAAGAAGGCGTCGTTTTTCGGCAAAGCCGAAACTTCTCTTTTCTTCTTTTTCATACTATTCTCTGCCTCATCTTTTATTATAATCTCCTTATTATTATATAAAATAAGGCTTTTCTGCTGTTGTTCAGCTAAACTTGTTACTTTTTATCATATGATACGGAATCGAAAAATTGTTTTTCGCTCATACACTTCATTTACATGAAGAACCGGAGTAGGAAAATGTTCAAAACCCGTCGCATTTGGAAATCCCTGTGTTTCAAAACAGAAAGCACCTCTGGGATGATAGTCAGCACCATCTTTCCCTTTTTTCTCAGGAGTCAGATAATTTGCTGTATAAAACTGCATCCCCGGCTGATCTGTCCAGGTTTCCATATAAATGCCAGTGGTTTCACTTACAGCTTCAGCGCATTTTCTCATACCGTCACCATTGATGATCCAGTTGTGATCATACCCATTCCCGCGTACAAGTTGCACATCATCTTCCGTAATTCTTGCTGTTACAGGCTGCATTTCCCGAAAATCCATAGGAGTTCCTACAACAGAAAGGATTTTTCCCGTAGGCAGACAGTTTTCATCGTTTTCCGTAAAACGATCCGCATAAATACACACCTTCTGGTCATCCAGATTTCCTGCACCATGACCGCTCAGATTGAAATATGCATGATTTGTCAGATTCACCACAGTATCCTGATCTGCCTTTGCCAGATAGGAAATATGAAGCGCATCTTCCTCATCCAGATAATAGCAGACTTCCACTTCCAGTGTACCGGGGTAGTTTTCCTCCCCATCAGGGCTGATGTAGAATAAGTGCAGACCATCTTCCTGTTCTTCTGCTCTCCATATTTTCTTATCAAAGCCTTCTTTGCCGCCATGGAGATGATTGGGGCCATTATTGATATACAGATCATATGTCTTGCCGTTCAATGTGAACCGACCTGCTCCAATACGATTGGCAAAACGCCCGATGACAGCCCCTACATAGGCATCCTGTGCTTCATATCCTTCCATGGTATCAAACCCCAGTGCAATATCCGTATCTGCAAAAATCAGGCTCTGCAGAGTCGCACCGTAGGTCAGTACAGCCGCCTTTGTGCCGTTTTTATTTTCCAGCCACCAGCGCTCTACCGCTTCACCCTTTTTCGTTGTACCGAAGGGCTCTTTCCATATTTTCATGATGTTTTCACATCCTTACTTTCTTTTTGCACCAACAGATTCCATGAATCTGCAGAAGTATTTCTGACCATCTTCTGTACGTTTATATACACCTGCATCTTCCAGCACTTCTGCAAATACCAGACCGATCTCATCCTCAACAATGCCGTCAATGTTTTCTGCTGTGATCGCATCATATTTCTTCATGAAATCTTCTGCCCAGTCTGCATGATGTGCTGTTCTTTCATCTGCACGCAGGTCTTTGCCTGTCAGGATATTTTCTTTCAGCGCATCCATTTCACCCAGCAGTCTCGCAGGCAATACCGCCAGACCCATAACTTCGATCAGGCCGATATTTTCTTTTTTGATATGATGCAGTTTCGCATGGGGATGATATACCCCCAGAGGATGTTCTTCTGTAGTGATATTATTTCTCAGCACCAGATCCAGTTCAAATTTGCCGTCACGCATACGGGCGATGGGTGTGATTGTGTTATGAGGTTCCCCGTCTGTTTCTGCAAAAATAAATGCTTCTTCGTCTGTGTAGCCTCTCCATGCATCCAGAATCTTTTCTGCCAGATTCACCAGTCTGTCGCTGTTTTCATGTCTCAGACGGATGACAGACATGGGCCATTTTACGATGCCGGCTTCCACATCCGCAAATCCATCAAAAACATATTCCTGCTCCACTTCCGCTGTTTCCATGGCAAAGGTATAACGACCACCCTGGAAATGATCATGGGACAGAATAGAACCGCCAACGATCGGCAGATCTGCATTGGAGCCGATAAAGTAATGAGGCAGATATTTGATGAAATCAAACATCTTTTCAAAGGCACTGCGGTCAATTTTCATGGGAACATGCTCCCCGTTGAAGGCAATGCAATGCTCATTATAGTACACATAGGGAGAATACTGCATGAACCAGTCCTTGCCTGCAATGCGGATGGGAACAATACGATGGTTCTGTCTCGCAGGATGGTTCGCCCTGCCGCCGTAACCTTCATTTTCTCTGCAGAGCATACATTTGGGATAACCGCTCTGGGGAGCCAGTTTTGCTGCTGCAATGGCTTTAGGATCTTTCTCAGGTTTGGAAAGATTAATTGTAATATCCAGTTCGCCGTAAGCAGTTTCTGTTTTCCATCTGCGGTCTTTCGCAATGCGGTAACGGCGAATATAGTCTGTATTCTGACTGAAATCATAGTACCAGTCTGTCGCCTTTTCCGCAGATTCCGCTTTCAGTTCCTGAAACTTTCTGATGACTTCACGAGGATAAGGCGTCATTAGACCCATCAGTTTCGTATCGAGAATATCACGGTATACGATACTGTCCTCAATGATACCTTTTTCACATGCATAATCCAGAAGCACTTTCAGGATAGGTTCCAATTCTGTTTCCCCAGTCCCTGCAGGTTCTTCATATTCATCTAGATTCAGTTCCTGCAGGATGCTGTTGATCACATATATTTCATCTTCTTTTTCGATCAGACCTTTTGCAATGCCATACTGCGCCAGATCTTTGATTGCACGATAAATCATGTCTTTCCCCCTTAGTTTTTGAAGCCGTTGGGATGGGCCTGATGCCATTTCCATGCTGTAGAAATGATTTCTTCCAGACTATCCTGTTTGGGATTCCAGCCAAGTACTGTTTTTGCTTTTTCACTGGAAGCGATCAGCTGTGCAGGGTCACCTGCTCTACGGGCTACTTCTTTCGCAGGGATGGGATGACCTGTTACTTTTCTTGCAGTTTCCACCACTTCTTTTACAGAGAAACCAACACCATTACCCAGATTGAAGATATCACTTGCGCCGCCTTTTTCCAGATAATCCACAGCCAGAATATGCGCCATTGCCAAATCTGTCACATGGATATAGTCACGGATACAAGTACCATCGGGTGTAGGGTAGTCATTACCAAAAATGCTGATAAATTCTCTCTGACCGTTAGGCACCTGCAGGATCAGAGGGATCAGATGGCTTTCGGGGCTATGAGCTTCACCAATTTCACCACTCACATGGGCACCACACGCGTTGAAATAACGCAGGGAAACATAACGGATGCCATGAGCATTGGCTGTCCATTTGAACATTTTTTCCATCGCCAGTTTTGTTTCTCCATAAGGGTTCGTGGGTTCTGTTCTGTCATTTTCCATGATGGGCACTCTTTCGGGTTCACCGTAAGTTGCCGCTGTGGAGGAAAATACGATCTTATCCACGCCCTTTTCCACCATTACTTCCAGAAAATCTCTTGTTTTGCAGAGATTGTTTTCATAATATTTCAGGGGTTTTTCCACACTTTCCCCTACCAGAGAATATGCCGCAAAAT
>JAUNCB010000120.1 GCA_030526765.1 Bacillota bacterium | reverse complement strand
GGTGCCCTGTGGGTGCATATGATCGAGAAGGCGTATGCCGCTTCCGGCCTGCATCAGAAAGACCCTGTATTCAAAACTGATCCGGAGAAAAATGTCTATCGCAGGATCGAAGGCGGTAAAAGTTCGGAGTTTATCAGAAAGCTGACAGGGAAAGAAGAAAAGATAACGAAAAACAAAATTATCTCTGCAGTAAATGTAAATGGTTTCTTTTATGGAGTCGATGGAGTCAAACTTTGGCAGATGAATCAACAGAATCAGAATAAAGATAACCCGGCATATGATTGTATCGACGATATAAAACTGGAGCTGCAACGTTGGCTGAAGGGAAAATATCTGATGAAATACAAAGGCGTGGAATATAGCACGAAAGCCATCACCATAGAAGATGTAGAGCGGGAAGTGTATCGTATGGCAGAATGGCTTCCGGATGCAACTAAAATAAAGATAAATGAGAACTATAAAAACTACAGGATGCAAAAAGGAAGCGGGGCAGGATCGGATAATGGGAAGATGGATTATTATACCTATCTGAAAAAGATTGAGGAAATCCTGATAGATATGACACACCAGGAGGGCAGCCCGTTTCTGGAGTATAAAAGCTTTGCGGTGCAGGAGGATGAGCAGGGGAAAAAGCGGGCGCTATATACCCACCGGGCAGAAAACTGCTACGAAAACATCAAAAATGCACTGAAAGCCAATATCCCTGTGGCTGTTGGCACAAAATCTTTTATCCCCGCGGCCGTTTCTTCCAGCGGTCTGAACGGAGAAGCGGAAGCCGGCGGTCTGGTGGAGGGTCATGTCTATTCGGTCATCGGTGCACAGGAGATCAGTGGGCGTAAGTATATTCAGCTGCGTAATCCCTGGGGCAGGAAGAGCCGCGGCTATGAGAAGATCGTAACACCGGGAGCGGACGGAGCACCGCCGCAGGTGACCTATCGGGCAAAAACCTTTGATTTCTGGGGGAGTGAGCAGAAGGGGCAGTTTCTGATGGAACTGAATGACCTTGTCAATACGGTAGATGAGATCTATGGGATAAAGGATGCCTTTGATCGTCCGGGAGGTGATCAGATATGAGCAGTATTTCCATAAAAACGGCGAAGGTTTCCGATTATAAAGAGGTGGCACCCTTTGTTTTTGCAGGCGCAAGGGGGGAGCTGGTAAAAAGAGGAACGGTTTTCTATGCCTGTGTAGAGGATACACCCTGCGGTGCCATCGGCGGCGTAGAGCGTGATGGTGCCCTGCAGGTGATCTCACTGTTTGTAGCACAGGAATACCGCCGCAGGGGGGTCGCATCTCTGCTGCTGCGGGAAATGGAAGGATTTGCACAGAATTGCGGCTTTCCCGGTATTTATGCATCCTATTCCTGTAAGGAGGAAGCAGCGGCCGATCTGGAACGCTTTTTTCTGGAAAATGACTATACCCTTCCGGAGGCGGGCAATGTGATGTATACGGTTTCGCTGGAGAAGCTGGGGAAAAGTGCTTTTGCAGAGCTTCTGGAAAAGGTTGCGGTGTCGGAGCAGAATATTATTCCCATACGCAGTATGAATCGGGAGATGCTTGCAGAGCTTCATGCCAACACACCTGAGTATCTTTTGCTGAAGCAGGCGGCGGGGAAACCCATCGGGGAGCTTTGTCTGGCATATCGGCAGGGGAATCAGATCACTTCCTTTGTTACCATGACGGATGTAAACGGTTCTCTGCATCTGCATTCGGCATATCTTTCCAGCGGTCTGCGTGCCAAGAATCTGCTTTCTCTTCTGAAAGCGGCGTTTCTGACCATTCGTAAAAAATATCCCCATTATCAGACGATGACGGTGACCGGCAGCGGGCAGAGCGGACATGAGCTGATCAAAAAGCTCATCGAGGGCGCTGCGCTGGAGGAAGTGGCGGTTTATACAACAGAAAAGGTATTTGCGGAAGCGGATATGGAATATCTTTCAACAGATGCGGCTGCTGCACTGGTGCGGTTCAACAGCCTTATGGATACGCTGGCGGAAAAGGGCTATGCGTCCCGTATGGTGCTGCTGCAGGGGGCGAAGCCCTATCTGGAGATCCCCTTTGCAGAGGATGCTTTCATCGGGCTGCATTATGATGTTGCAGAGGATGATATGCTTCTGAACTTCCGTCTGATTGCGGAATACATACTGTGCCCGCAGGAGGAAGCACAGCGGGAGCGTATCCTGCAGCAGATAGAGCGGGATGAGGAGCCCTATTATGCGATCGTTTCCGACAGAGGGGAGATCCTGCTCAGAGGCACCCTTTCGGAAGATGATAGCTATGGGCTGGATACGGAAACGATCATAGAAGGTCTGGTTTGTCCTTTCTCGGAATATGCAGGAAGACTGCATCAGGCTTATATAGACAGAAAGATCGGATAAAACCTAACATAAGAGGTGACGGCAATGAAACAGAAACAAAAACAAAAACTTTCCACTTCCTTTCAAAAGTGGCTTTTTGCATTGGTGCTGCTCGCTTTTTTGGTAACAACTGCCTTTTTGTGGGTTTCGCAGACACAGCTTGCCAAAAAGAATGCGTTGAATATCCTTGCACTGAATATTTCCGATGTGTATGCAGATATTCGCGATGCTTCCGATGAAAATATCCTTTCCCTTGGGAAGGAGATCGCTGTGGATCTGAATCAGGCGGACAGCATCACCAGTGAACTGCTGTATCAGGCGATGGAAAGGTATGATGTAAGCGAGATCAACTATATCAATGAAAATGGGATCATCGAAGCTACCACGTATCCTGATTTTATAGGATATGATATGACAAAGGGCGAGCAGTCTGCTGCCTTTCTGGTGCTGCTGCGGTCGGAAGCAACCTTTGCACAGCCCTATGGGCCGGTTTCCTTTGATGCATCTATCCAGCGGAAATATGGGGGTGTGCGGCTGAAAAACGGCGGGTTTGTACAGGTTGGCTACGATGCGGAGCGTTTTCAGAAGGATATCGGCAAAAATGTCTTTGGTGTTACCCGCAATCGTCATGTGGGCGAGAGCGGCTATATGATCATTGTGGATGAAGACGGGAATATCGTATCCGACAGAAAGGACAACGAGGCAAAACATCTGAGTATAACAGGAATCCGATTTGATCAGAAAGCGATAAAGCCCGGAGAGGCTTTTGAAGCAACGGTTTACGGCGAAAAAAGCTACTGTATGTACAAAGAAACCGAGGGATATCTGATCCTGGCGGTCATGCCTGTCAGAGAGGCAGCCCTTTCCCGAAATCTTTCGGTTGCGGTCACTATGGGCATGGAACTTATTGTATTTGTCCTGCTTTTCATCATGATATATTTCCTTGTGAAAAGGCTTGTGGTAAGGAATATCCATAAAGTGAATGAGTCTCTTTTTGAAATCACACAGGGCAATCTGCAGACAGAGGTAAATGTGCGCTCTCATCAGGAATTTGAGGAACTTTCCGATGACATCAATGCGACTGTGGGTACACTGAAAAAATATATTGCCGATGCTGAGGCAAGGATCGATGCAGAGCTTACTCTGGCAAAGGCCATTCAGCATTCTGCGCTTCCCTCCGTTTTTCCCCCTTATCCCCATCGAACAGAGTTTGATATCTGGGCAATGATGGATACAGCGAAGGAGGTTGGCGGTGACTTTTATGATTTTTATTTCATCGATGATGAAACCCTGGCCGTTCTGATTGCTGATGTTTCGGGGAAGGGGATCCCTGCGGCGATGTTTATGATGACCGCTAAAACCCTGCTGAAGAGCTATGCAGAATCGGGTATGGCAGTGGAAGAGGTGTTTCTGAATGCCAATGAAAAGCTCTGTGAAAACAATGATGCAGGAATGTTTGTGACGGCATGGATGGGATTTCTGAACACAAAAACAGGGAAGATCACCTATGCCAATGCAGGACATAATCCGCCGATGGTGAAGCACGCAGACGGCAGTTTTACCTGTTTGCAGTCTGCTGCGGATTTTGTGCTTGCGGGAATGGACGGGATTAGCTACCACAGCCATGGGCTGCAAATGGAAAAGGGAGATATCCTGTACCTTTATACGGACGGCATCACAGAAGCCATCAATACAGAGGAAGAACTTTACGGTGAGGACAGGCTGATCGAGGTGCTGAACCGCAATGGGGAGAAGCATACGGAGGCCATCTGTGCAGCAGTAAAGGCAGATGTGGAACGCTTTACAGGGGAAGCGGAACAGTTTGATGATATTACGATGCTGGCACTGAAATACTGCGGAGCAGAAAAAACAGAATAAAAAACAGAAAGAGATCCTAAAGGGTCTCTTTTTTTTCATGCAGGAGAACAAAAACAGAACACTTTAAAATTTAACGAAAATTTAACACCCTGCATCAGAAGACTTTACATTGGATTGATATGATAAATAAAAATAAATATCAGAAAAGAACGATTTGACCCCGAAAGGAAAAACCTTCTTTCGTATCCTATCAGTAAGACAGGAGTGAGTTTATGGAACATAATATCCTTTCCTTCGTGACTGCGGCGCAGGGAGATGTGCATGCTGCCGATGCACTGGTGCGGCAATATCTGCCCTTCATAAAGTCCGAAACAGCAAAGTTCATACATCGCCCGCCTATGGAAGGACAGGATGATGAGTTATCCGTTGCCATGTTTGCCTTTCACGAGGCTGTGATGCGGTACAGCAAGGAAAAAGGTGCCTTCCTTTCCTTTGCGGCATTACAGATCCGCAGTCGGCTGATCGACTATTTCCGTAAGGAAAAACGGCACGGCAATCAGATTTCTCTGAATCAGCCTCTGGGTGAGGAGGACGGAGCCACCCTTCTGGACAAAATGGATACAGGAGAAGATAATATTTCCCTGCATCAGGTCAGAAGAGCGGCAAAGGAGGAGATCCTGGAATTCGGCAGACAGCTGGAGAAATTCGGGCTGTCCCTTTCCGATATTGCGGAAAACTGCCCGAAACAGGAGCGTACCCTTTCTGCCTGCCATGCTGCCCTGCAGTATGCCAAAGTGCATTCGGAATTGCTGACGATTTTTCTGGAGACCAAAAGGCTTCCTCTGAAG
>JAUNCB010000119.1 GCA_030526765.1 Bacillota bacterium | reverse complement strand
CAGTTCTTTTTTATATCGGTCGATCTCCTTTCGATAGTCTGTCAGACAGTCGATGGAAAAGGAGAACAGATTTGCCTGCTTTCTGCCGAGAAGGGCAGGTGAGGCAAAAGTTAAAAGGTCTTTTTCAAAATCAGACATGAGATACCTCCTTTTTGTTAGCCAAGGCTAACTTGAAATCAAAAAAATATGTTTACGCACAATACTGACCAAGAATGCGCTTCAGCGCAGAAGAAGAACTGCTGTGGCTGCGTTTAATGGTGATATTGTTTTTTTCTGCTTCTTGTACAGCGCCATGTACCATAATATGGGATACGGTGCTGGTGAAAAGGATGATCAGATCTGCCTGACCGATCTGTCCTTTGAAATTGCCGGGGAGCTGGGTGAAGACTTTTCCCTTGCATTTGTATTTTTTGCAGATATCCATGTATTGACGAACCATTCTGTCATGTCCGCCGACGATCACTACGCTCATGCAGATGACCTCCTTTTCTGAAAGTTAGTTGGAACTAACTCGTGACTCAATCATAGCACGATAGAATATGGCTGTCAAGTAATTCCTAGTAATATTATGTGAAAAAGATTATCAAAAACAGGGACCAGCCGGTTTTGTATAGATATGCTCCGGTTTTGTATGAAATATGAAAAAATTGCCGAAAAACAGGGTTTTTTTATGAATTTTCATGGAATATTCCGTTGCGCGGCAAGTAGATTCTATAGTACAATGAAAATGAAATCATATGGCAATTTGTCAGAAGGAGGAACCCTTTTGGAAATCATAAACTGGAAGGAACTGCTTTATCCTTATGAGCAGGCAGTGGAAGAACTTCTTTTAAAATTTAATAATCTGGATAAGGAATGTCGCCATCTGGGCATTTATTCTCCCATTGACTCCGTTTCCGGCAGGCTGAAAACCCCTGCCAGCATACTGGATAAGGCGGGCAGAAAGCATATTGCGCCGGAGAATATCGAAAAGGAGATCGAGGATATTGCGGGGATCCGTATCCTCTGTCAGTTCGTAGAGGATATTCAGAAGGTGGTGGATATGGTGCGGGTGCGCACGGATATGACCATCGTGCAGGAAAAGGACTACATAACCAATACCAAAGCCAGCGGCTACCGCAGCTATCATATCATCATAAAATATCCCTTAAGCACCGCAAGAGGACCCAAGGATATTTTTGCGGAGATTCAGATCCGCACCAATGCCATGAATTTCTGGGCAACGGCGGAGCATTCCCTGCGCTATAAATACAGCGGCAATATCCCTCAGGAGCTGCAGGACAGGCTGCTCAACTGTGCGGAGGCGGCGTTTAATCTGGATCAGGAAATGTCCACCATTCGTGGTGAGATCACCAATGCCCAGCGGCTCAATGAGATCAGAAGAAATATGACCTCCAATATTCTGGATAATATCCAGAAGCTGCATTTTGTGGCGAAGCTGGAGGATATGGATTCCATCAATCGGGAATTCTCCGATGTATGGAACAGCAATGATATGGACCGTCTGCGGGAATTCAATGAAAAGCTGAATGTTCTGGTAGAGGTTTACCGTGTATAAAAAGGAGGAAAAGAATGGGATTGTTTGCCATTGCAGATCTGCATTTTTCCTTTGCGGCTGACAAGCCCATGGATATTTTCGGAGAAAACTGGAAGAATCACAGCGAGCGCATCATCGAAAACTGGAAGCAGGTCGTAGGAGAAGAGGATACAGTGCTTCTGCCCGGCGATCTTTCCTGGGGGATGCGGATGGAGGATGCGGCAGCGGATCTGGATGTGATCTATGGCCTGCCGGGGCGGAAGATCCTGCTGGGAGGCAACCACGATTACTGGTGGAAATCCTCCTCTAAGCTGGAGGCCCGTTATCCCGGGATGCGTTTTCTGAAAAATGATGATGACTGCTATGAGGACTGGGCGATCTGCGGCAGCCGCGGATGGCTTTGTCCCAATGACAGGCAGTTTACGGAGCAGGATAGAAAGATATACGAAAGAGAACAGATCCGACTGCGGCTGTCTCTGGATGCAGCCATGAAAAAGGGGGCGGAGCAGATCATTCTGATGATGCATTTTCCGCCCATGAATGACAGGATGGAGGACTCTGCCTTTACGGCATTGTTTCAGGAATATCCTGTGAAGAAGGTGGTTTACGGACACCTCCATGGTGCGGAAAGCCATGCAAGGGGCTTTCAGGGAGAGCGGGACGGCGTGGAATATCTGCTGACGGCGGCAGATTATCTGGATTTCTGCCCGAAGCGGATTCTGTAAGGAGGGAAAGAGATTGAACTGGGATAAACAAAAAATACTGACCTTTCTCTGTGCCATCTGGCCCGGTGCAGGCTATATGTTTTTTGGTATGATGAAAAAGGGCGCCATCGTGATGGCCATTTTCACGGCACTGACAGGGCTGACCATGACCATTGGCTGGAAGTTTCTTGCGTTTTTGCTTCCCGTGCTGTGGTTTTACAGCTTTTTTGACACCTTCCGTATTGCAAGGCTGTCGGAGGAGTGCAGAGAAGAAGAGGATCAGATTTTCTTTGAAAAAGCAGTGGCGTTCTGCAAGGATGATCCGCTGAAGAATTTTGAAGGCAGAAAAACCCTTCTGGCTGTGGTGATCCTGCTGACCTCTCTGTATACGCTGATCTATGGCGTGCTGCTGCCCTTCTTCCGCTGGGGCGAGCAGTTCTACTGGGTGCAGGTGCTTCTGACAGTGATCCCGACGGCAGTGGTTGCGATTCTGCTGTTTCTGGTGGGCAAGGATATTCTGCAGAAGGAACAGGAAAGAAAAGAAGCAGAAGAGTTGGCTGAGGAAATGGAAGAGGAAGCAATGGATGCAGAGGATGCGGAAGCCGTTTTGGTGGAAGAGGCCGAATTTGCGGAAGGCAATGTGGAAGAGCTGGTAGAGGCGGCACTGGAAGAGATGGAAGCGGCGGAAGAGCAGACGGATGCTGCGATGGAAGAAACAGAAGCCGCTGCAGAGGTGGAAGAGCCGCAGGCAGCGGATTCCGAAGAAGAAATCGAAAAGGAACATATTGCGTAAGAGCAGAATGACCCTCCGATGGGAAAAATCGGAGGGTCATTTTTATTTCTTCTTTGCTTTCTTTTTGGAAGAGGTTTTTTTGGATGCGTCTTTTTTTGCAGCCTTGGCGTAAAGCAGGCTTCCGCCTGCTGCTTTTCCTTGTTTTCCTCTGTCCGTCTTTTTCCGCCGCCGTTTTTTTCACGCTGTATCCGAAGGTGCCCAGTTTTTTCCCCAGACCGTAATAGGCACCGTGGGAATAGCAGATGGGCTTTGCCTTATCAAAGTGGAATTTTCCCGTTTCGTCCAGAAATTCATCGCTGACCTGTACGGAAACCACCTCGGCAAGGAACATATCATGGGTACCCAGAGGGATGATCTGCTTTACCTTACATTCGATATTCACAGGGCTTTCGTAGATGATGGGGGCATCTACCTTTTCGCCTTTTTTTGCGGTCAGATGCATCACCTCGAATTTATCCATATCTCTGCCGCTGCGCACACCGCAGAAATCGCAGGCATAGGCAAGCTTTTCCGTTACCAGATTGATGACGAATTCGCCCTTTTCCTTGATGATATCGTAGGAATGACGGCTGGGTCGGATGGATACATAGGTCATGGCGGGGTCGGAGTTGATAGTGCCTGTCCATGCCACAGTGATGATATTTTTATGCTCCATATCGCCGCAGGATACCATTACGGCAGGAACGGGATAAATGACGGTTCCGGGTTTCCATATATCTTTTCCCATCTGAAATTCTCCTTTCATGGGTGCGTGTGTTTTCTCAGTCCATTTATCTTAGTATGAAGGCAGGCGGTTTGTAAAGAGAAAAAAGAAAATTGCCTTGTAAACCGCCGTCTGCTTCTGTATTATGAAAAGCAGAGAACGGGAAGATAGGAGGAATGGTATGAACCTGCCTTTGAAATATACGGAAAAAATGAAAGTCCTTCTGGGGGCGGAATATGAGGAATATATGGCATCCTTTGCTGAGGGGCGGTTTTACGGCCTCAGAGCCAATACGCTGAAAATCGGTTCTGAGGCATTAAGGGAAAAAGCGGATTTTACACTGACCAATGTGCCCTGGTGTGACAGCGGCTTTTATTATGAAGGAGAGGTGCGCCCTGCGAAGCATCCCTATTATCATGCAGGGCTGTATTATCTGCAGGAGCCCAGTGCCATGAGCCCTGCGGCAACACTGCCCATTGCAGAAGGGGACAGGGTGCTGGATCTTTGTGCTGCCCCCGGCGGGAAAACCACCCAGTTGGCAGCAAGGCTGAAAGGGACAGGCCTTCTGGTCGCCAATGATATCAGTGCGGGCAGAGCCAAGACCCTGCTGAAAAATGTGGAGCTGATGGGCATTCGCAATGCCGTCGTGATGAGTGAAACACCGGATAAGATTGCAGACAGGCTGCCGCAGTTTTTTGATAAGATTCTGGTGGATGCCCCCTGCAGCGGCGAGGGAATGTTCCGCAAGGAGCCGGATATGGTGAAAAGCTGGGACGAAAAGATGCTGGAATTCTGCCAGACAGAGCAGGCGAAGATTCTGGAGGCCTGTGCGCCTATGCTGAAGGCAGGCGGGATGCTCCTGTATTCCACCTGTACCTTCTCCCCTGAGGAAAACGAAAAGAGCATCGGGGATTTTCTGGAGCGGCATTCGGAATTTGAGCTGGTGCCCATCGAGAAGAAGCATGGCTTTGCGGCAGGGCTTCCTCCCTTTGAAGCCTGTGCCAGACTGTACCCCCACAAGCTGAAGGGGGAAGGACATTTTCTTGCCCTGCTCAGAAAGAAGGAAGAAAGCGATACAAAAGCAGTTCCTGCGGAAGAGGGGAAATGGACAAAGCAGATGGAAGCCTTTGGGGATTTTGCAAAGGATGTGCTGAAGGAGTTGCCCAAGGGCATTTACAAAATTTACGGTGACGGGCTGTATCTTCTGCCCGAGGGAACACCAAAGCTGGATAAGCTGCGTGTCCTCAGAACAGGATGGATGCTGGGCACACTGAAAAAAGACCGTTTTGAACCCTCTCAGGCCTTTGCTATGGGGCTGAAAAAGGAAGAAGTGAAAAATG
>JAUNCB010000118.1:4151-5093 GCA_030526765.1 Bacillota bacterium | reverse complement strand
AGAATATCCTGCTGGGACTGCCCAACAGCGGCTATGCGGTGCCGTTCTCCGTGTTCAAGGTGGATCCCGCTACGGCCACCGACAGCTTCGCCAACAGCGTGGCCTTCGGCCCCGAGGGGACGCTGGTCGCCACCGTTGTGCTGTCGGTCAGCATCCTGCTGGTTTGGCTGCGGTATCGGAAATCTGCCGCCGGTATAGGGGGCAGAGCGAAGAAAGTGAAAAAGTTTAAATAAGCAATCAGAAAAAGCCCCATTTGGGGCTTTTTTAGCGCACTGTACTGAGGAATGCCACCGCCTTCCCGATGACACGGACGCTGTTGATCCGCTCCCCTGCAAAGAGCTGATCGGGGTACATGGGGTTTTCGGCGGCAAGGCGGATCTTATCGCCTTCGTGATAAAACCGCTTGAGGGTGGCCTCCGCTTCGCTTTCCGTGCCGTCCACCAGAACGGCGGCGATCTCTCCGTTTTCCACCGCCTCCTGCTTGCGGATATAGACGATGTCGCCGTCAAAGATGCGGGCATTGATCATGCTGTCGCCCTTGCAGCAGAGGGCAAAATCCGCATGGGTCTCCGCATCGGCATCAATATAATCCGCCACATTTTCCACGGCTAAAATCGGTTCCCCGCAGGCAATGGTGCCCAGCAGGGGGATTTTTTTTGTTTTGGGCAGGGGCTTCAGATTGGCAGGGAGAGCCTCGCCCCCTTCCCCTGTCATGATGAAGCTGGGGGTGGTTTTCAGCACATGGGCAAGGGCATAGATCTTGTCCCGCTTCATATTGGCAATGGCACCGCTCTCCCAGCGGCTGACCGTACCCTCCGAAACGCCCACCGCCTCTGCCACCTGCCGCATGGTCAGCTCCAGCTCTTTTCTTCTTTCCGTAAGATAATTTGCCATAAAAATAACGCCTCCTAGGTAACGGGCACTCTCTGGTTCTGACCGAGG
>JAUNCB010000118.1:0-4141 GCA_030526765.1 Bacillota bacterium | reverse complement strand
TAATTTGCCATAGATGATTCCTCCTAGGTAACGGGTTTCCTCTGGTTCAGACCGAGGGAACACTTGGCCTGAAAAGGCTGAGTGACCGAGGGAACAGAGGAAAGGTTATGTCATTGCGAACGAAGTTCGCTTGCTAGCGGCTAAGCCGCAATGGGTTTCTGAGTGATAACGAAGAAAACCTTCCTTAAGTAACGGCTAAGCCGCAATGAGTTTCTGAGTGATAACGAAGAAAACCTTCCTCGTTACATACCGAAATACCTGCCATTATTATAGCAATGATGTTGCGTTTCTGCAAGAGAAATTTGCGAAAACGCAAGAATTGTCGAAAAATTTCTGAAATATGTGTTGACTTGCGTTTATGCAAGTGTTAATATGGGGACAGGACTTGCGGAAATGCAAGAAGAAAGGAGGTGGCAGGGTGTTTGATGGTGAAAGGCTGCAAAGGGCTTTAAGGGAAAGAGGGCTGAGCCTGCGGCAAACCGCTGAAATCATGGGCTTAAGCGAGGATGTGCTGTATCGGAAAATGCAGGATGCGGGCGACTTTACCCGCAACGAGATACAGCTGCTCCGCTGGGGGCTGGGGCTGACGGGAGCGGAAACGGAGGATATTTTTTTTGCGGAGGAACTTGCGTAAACGCAATTTTCGACAAAGGGAAGGAGAGAAGGATATGGGAGAAACAAAAACCTACGGCATGGAGTATGTCTATGAAAAGCATGGCAGACTGAGCATCCAGTTTGAACTGCTCAGCGATGAACTGCTGACTGCCCGTGCGAACCTCATTCATCGGGAGAAGGAGCTGGAGGAGGCAAAGCAGGGAGCAAGGGAGGCACAGCAGGAGATGGACGAGCTGCGCTTTCAGTTAAACAAGAAGGAAGAAGAACTGAAGGAGCTGCGCCGTGCCCTGTGCAGCCGAGAGGTGACCATTGAGGGGCTGGAGGAAGCCCTGCGGGAGAAGGAGGCGGAGGGCTGATGGCATATCTGTGCAGGCGGGTCGGCGGAAGGGAATGTGACTGCTGCATGGAATGTGTGGGCGGCGCACAGGCGGAATGCCCCTTTTGCGGCAGCACCCTATGGGAGGTGCGGTATCGGCGGGAGGGGGAATGGATCGGTTGCAGTGAGTGCATTACGGCAGAGGAGGATAAGAAAGAGGAATCGGAAGGGAGGCGGTGTCTATGGCAGGGGGCTGGATCAAGCTCCACCGCACACTGCGGGAGCATTGGCTCTGGGCGGAAAAGCCCTTTGACCGCAGATCGGCATGGATCGACCTGCTTTTAACGGCAAACCATGAGGCAGGGCGGGTTGCGCTGGGGAATGAGGTGATCCCCGTGGGACGGGGGGAGCTTATCACCTCCGAGGTGAAGCTGGCGGAAAAATGGGGCTGGTCCCGTCAGAAGGTGCGGGGCTTTCTGAAAACACTGGAGGGCGACGGCATGCTGTCGGTGAAAAAGGACAGCAGAAAAACCATGCTGACCATCCTCCGCTACGATTTCTACCAGAACAGGGGAGAAACAGCGGAGGAACAGCCGATGCACAGCAAAGGGACACAAACAATAAGAATAAGAACTACAAGAACGAAAAGAAGGGAAAGGAGGCTGCCTATGGCAGAGCAGAAACAGGCTATCGTGGCGATGCTGAAAAAACGGATGCCTACGGCATCCCTCAGCTTTGAGCGGGGGGCGGATAACTATAACGAGCAATGGGGCGACCTGAAGGGGGCGGACTGCCCCATCTGCCGCAACAAGGGCTATGTGATGGCACAGCTTAACGGATGCGATTATTTCGTGGACTGTACCTGCATGGCTCAGCGGAAAAGCCGTCAGCGGCTGGAGAAAAGCGGACTGGCAGCCGTGGCGGACGAATATACCTTCGATGCCTTTCAGACCACGGAGCCCTTCCAGAAAACCATGAAAACACTGGCGGAACGGTTTGCGGCGGAGGGGAAGGGCTGGTTTTACATCGGCGGGCAGATGGGCTGCGGCAAAAGCCACCTTTGCACCGCCATCTGTAACGATTTGATGGTGGGCGGCAAGCAGGTGCATTACATGGTGTGGACGGAGGAGCTGCCGAAGCTGAAGGCACTGAAAATGGAGGAGGCGGCTTATGCCAGAGAAATGAACCGCTGGAAGGAGGCGGAGGTGCTGTATATCGACGATTTCTTTAAGACCAGACGGGGCGGCACACCCACCGATGCGGATATCGGCACCGCCTTTGAACTGGTGAACGCACGGTATAACAGCGGGCGGATGACCATATTCAGCGGAGAAAAGACATTGCCCGAGGTGATCGAGTACGATGAGGCACTGGGGAGCCGTATTTTCCAGAGATGCGGCGGATTTGTGGTGAGTGTCGGGAAGGATCGGGGGAAGAATTATCGGCTGAAGCAGATGGGACAGTGATGCAAAAGCGGGAAAGCGGGGCGAAGCCCAAATGGGGGTGCAGGAAACCAATGGGAAAGCGGGGCGAAGCCCAAATGGGGTTCCAAGGGAGTCACTCCCTTGGCAGGGTGTGGGACAGCGTCCCGCAAAGAAACGGGCGAAGCCCTAAAGGAAAAAAGCTTATTCTTTGCAGGGTTTCACCCCGCACCCCACAAGCCTTTAAAAAGGCTTGACCTAAACTTTATTTCGCCTTCGGCGCAGCACACATCAGATGACGAAAGGAGATTTTATGCCACATTTTGACATCCTTGCCCAATGCCCCTACTACGTGCGGGAGAATCAGACCATGATCTTCTGCGAATCCCTCTTCTGGGGGACGGACGAGGCAGGGCAGTTTACCGCCCATGTATTCCCCAGCAGCAGGGAGAAAAACCGCTTCATGCAGGCCCACTGCGGCAGGTATCCCCGGATGGAGTGTCCTTATGCGGCGTATATGGAGGCGGCTTACGAAGAGGAGGAAGGAATATGAACAGACGCATCAGAAAAAAACGGAAAAAACAGAGAGAATGGGAGGGCTTACAGCGGGGGAACCGCTATCTGGCAGAGGTCATCGGCAGGCTGACGGCGGAAAAGGAAGCCCTCCGACAGGAGGTGAAGGGGACAGAGCGGCTTTATGAACTCTTTTTCATGGCGGCGGTGAGAAGATGGGGCGGCAGCCTCTTTCTTTCCACCGAAACGGCGGCAGAACTTTCGGAGGGCTGGACACTGAAAATCGAGGGGGCGGAGGACGGCCTTTGGCTGAAAACCGTACCCAGAGGGGAGGGGGAAACATCCGCTTCCCTCTGATAGGCTGACAGAGAGAAAGGGGGAAATAGAAATGGACGAAGAAACTTTTTGCACGGCGGGGCGATGCACCCCCAGCCAGATGGCGCAGATACAGGAAACGGCGGAAAGCCTTGCCGCCCTCACACGGGCGGAGATCGCCAGTGCATGGGACAGGCGGGCGGTGCGGGTGGCGGAGGAGCTGCCCCTGACCGACGGGGACATCAAGGTTTTGAAGGAACTGACCAATGCCCTGAAGGCGGTCATCGGCATCCTGCGGGATGTGTACGCTGTGCCCACCATCAAGGAGGAGATCGATCTGGAGAAATGGGAGGAGGAACAGCGGCTGAAGGGCGGCGGTAGTACGGATACTGCGGAATATGATGTCATTATACTGCCGCCTGTGCGGGAAAGAAGGGAGGAGGAAGATGCAGAAGATATGGACACCACAGCCCAAGCAGACCGCCTTTCTGGAGCGACCCGAGTATGAGGCCTTCTACGGCGGTGCGGCGGGGGGCGGCAAAAGCGACAGCCTTCTGATGGAGGCACTCAGGCAGGTGCATATCCCCCATTATCGGGGGCTGATCCTGCGAAAGACCTATCCCGAGCTTTCGGAGCTGATCGCCAAAAGCAGGAAGTATTATCAGGCCGCCTTCCCAGCGGCACGCTACAACGACAGCAAGCATTTATGGACCTTTCCCAGCGGGGCGGAGATCTATTTCGGGAGCCTCCACCATCCCGCCGATAAGATCAAGTATCAGGGGCGCTCCTTTGATTTCATCGGCTTTGACGAGCTGACCCATTTCACATGGGAGGAATACAGCTATCTTTTCTCCAGAAACCGCCCCTCGGGACAGGGAACAAGGGTATACATCCGTGCCACGGGCAACCCCGGGGGCATCGGCCACGGCTGGGTGAAGAGCCGCTTCATTACGGCGGCACC
>JAUNCB010000117.1:3549-5117 GCA_030526765.1 Bacillota bacterium | reverse complement strand
TCCTTTGCCATATCCAGCAGCAGCATATACTGCAGCCATCTTTCATTCTTTGTATCAATATCCTCCTGTGTCAGACCCTTGATCAGACACAGTGCCTGATAATATTTCATGCCGTTTTCCGCTGTCATGTATTCGGAATTCATACCAAGAACCACATGGATCTTATTTGTGTGGGGCAGGCGGTATCTTCTGATGTCATCCTGAAAATCCGTTACATCCTTGCCCATCATTTTCGCAAAAGCCACTGCTTCCTTATAGTGTACCATCAGCTCGGATTCTGCGATCATCACACGGAAGGCACCCCAGTTTTCCTCGATATACTGTACGACCTCTTCCATTGTTCTTGCATTTGCTTCCACTTTTACATCTGCAAATTTTGCTTTTAACGCATCTAACGCACTCATGTTTTTTCCTCCTAATTATTCTGTATCGGATTTTTCCCTGCATTCGTCCCATTTTGCGCGGATCGCCTTCATATCCTCCCACGCAGGACGCTTTTTTTCTTCATCCCGCAGCAATGCCGACGGATGATAGGTTGCGATCATATGATAGCCCTTTCGCTCCATCCATTGCCCTCTCTGTTTTGTGATTTTAAAATTCGGATCGATGATCGTTGTGGCAGCAACTCTGCCCAAACAGACAATGATTTTCGGCTCGATCAGCAAAAGCTGATATCTGAGATAATTCAGACAGGCCTCCCTCTCATCCTCATGGGGATCCCGATTGCCGGGCGGACGGCACTTCACCACATTGGCAATATAAACCTCCTCCAGAGAAAGCCCAACGCTTGCCAGCATCTTATCCAGCAGTTGTCCCGCAGGGCCCACAAAGGGTATCCCCTGCTGATCCTCCTGCTGACCGGGACCCTCGCCGATAAAGAGGATATCCGCTTTGCGGTTTCCCTTGCCGATCACCACATTGGTACGCAGCTCCGACAATCTGCACTTATGACAGGAATGGCATGCGCCCTCCAGTATTTCCCAGCTTCTTTCCGCCATAGCTCTACCCCGACCTTATCTTATCCGCATCGGCTCCTCTGCCGATTTCATACTGCTCCTGTTATTTGATATCCTTTGCACCAAATCCCATGGGAAGCAGTTCTTCGACTGTATATGTTATCATACCCTTTTCGTCACTGTCCAGAATGACTTTCCCTTCGGGCATGAATTCAAATAAAACCTGTCTGCAAACACCGCAGGGAGCAGCATAATCTCCGCTGGATGCTACCACAGCGATTTTTTCAAATTCTCTGACACCTTCGGAAATAGCCTTGAACATAGCCGTTCTTTCTGCGCAATTCGTAGGACCATAGGCTGCATTTTCAATGTTGCACCCCTTGAATACCTGTCCGTCTTTCGAAAGCAGTGCCGCCCCTACCTTGAAATTGGAATAAGGGGTATATGCATACTGCATTGCTTCTTTCGCCAGCATAACCAGTTCTTTATCTGTCATAAAAACACTCCTCCTTACTGATCATTATCGTTCAAACTCTTATTGGATTAGATTTTTTGCTCTGCAAAAAACCGCTAACTTTCGCCATCATTCGTCACCTCACGCAGGCTTCGCCC
>JAUNCB010000117.1:0-3539 GCA_030526765.1 Bacillota bacterium | reverse complement strand
ATATGCATACTGCATTGCTTCTTTCGCCAGCATAACCAGTTCTTTATCTGTCATTAGTCATTCCTCCTATCCTTATTCTCTTGGAAATCCCGCCTGCAGCAGAATCTCCTTCTGTCTGGCAAACATCTCCGCTTCCTCCTCGGGCTCCATATGGTCATAGCCCAGAAGATGAAGCATACTGTGAGCAGTCAGAAAAGCGATCTCCCGTTTCAGGGAATGGCCGTATTCCTGTGCCTGCTCCGCAGCTCTTTCCAGAGAAAGAATGATATCCCCCAGAATGATCTCTCCATCCTCGTTGCACTCTGCCTCCTCGCCTTCTGCAAAGGTCAGCATGGGGAAGCTGAGCACATCCGTTGCTCTGTCTATTCTTCTGAACTGCTTATTGATCTGTCGGATCTCCTCATTATCCACGATGGATACACTGATCTCACAGTTTTCCTCAAATCCTTCATATTGCAGAGAAACCTCTGCCGCCCTTCGGATGGCATCCTCCAGCTCCGGCAAAAGTGCCTCCTTCGTTCTGTTATCAATCAAGAGCTTCACTGTTTTCTTCCTCTCCTTCTTCTCCGCAGGGCTCCTGCTTCGCCGCCGCAGCGATCTCCTCTGCCTTCGGATATGCTACCCGCTCATGATACATTCCCTGAAATACCTTCAAAAACGACTGACGGATGATCTCCAGCTCATGGATCGCCAGACCGCTGTGATCCAGCTGTCCGTCATCCAGCTTGTCCCGAATCAGACTTCTGACTGCATCTCCTGCTTCCTCCAGTGTTTTGCCGCTGCCCAGCATAGACCGCACCGCAGCCTCCACCGTATCTGCAAGCATCACCACTGCCGCCTCCCTTGAGGTAGGTGCACTGCCCTGATAGCGGTAGTCCTCTTCCTTGACATTTTCCGCTCCATAGGCCTTCAGTGCCTTGAAATAGAAATATTTCACAAGCCCTGTCCCGTGGTGTTCCCGAATCACATCCAGAATCACTCTGGGCAGATTATATTCCAGCCCCATTTCCACACCGCTTTTCGGGTGCTGGGTAATGATCTTTGCACTGGTTTCCGGTGCAAGATCATCATGGGGATTATACCCGGACTGATTTTCCGAAAACATCTGGGGATTTTTCAGCTTCCCGATGTCATGATAATATGCACCCGCTCTTGCCAGTGCTGTATTCGCCCCGATGTCATAGGCTGCCGTTTCCGCCAGATTGGCTACGATCAGGCTATGGTGATAAGTGCCCGGCGCCTCGATCATCAGCCTGCGGAGGACCTCATTGGTCGGGTTGGTCAGCTCCAGCAGACGATGGGGTGTATTTGCTTCAAAGGTTGCCTCCCAGAAGGGCAGACTTCCCACCGCAATAATGACCGATACCAGCCCCATCAGTGCCCCGACGATACATTCCACCAGAAGCCCTTCTGAGTAGCCGCTCTCAAAGAACAGCCCTACCCCAAACATGGCAATAAAGCAGACACCACCCATGGCCACTGCGATCGGCACCAGCCGCTGCCGCTTGTCCGTTTTCTGGATCAGCAGTGCCCCCAGGGAGCCTACCAGCAGGGAATACATCAGAAACTGCACCTCTCCGCCGAAAATGAAGCAGCCAATGATACAAAACAAGGTATTCATCACCAGTGCTACCCTTCTGCCGATGAGCATACTGGTCAGCATAGCAAAGAGCCCCAAAGGGATCAATGTAAACATTTCCACCTTTGACATCAGCCGGAGCAGCACGATCATAATGGCATATACCGTGAACAGGATCTTTTCCTCGTTATATTTCAGCACTACAATGCTTCTTCCCCATGTAAAGAAGAGATACAGTGCCCCAAAGACCAGTCCTACCATCAGCAGGCTTCCCAGAAACGGAAATGCTTCATCTGTATATTCCGCCGTATGGATCAGCCCCAGACTGTCCAGTCTGTCATAGATATCCTGCGTAATGATCTCGCCTTCATCCACGATCTTCTGATTTTTGCGGATCATTACATTTTCCACTTCCGCCCGCTTGGCCTCTCTTGCTGCCTCCATGGCATCGCTGTCCAGCACAAGGTTCGGTTTCAGTGCCGCCTGAAATATGGCTCCCGCCATTTCCTTCAGGGTTTTATTCCATGCCGTTGCAGAGAAAATCTCCGCTGTAGCCGTCTTTCCGCTTTCCAGTGCATCTGCCTTGATGCCGCCTTCATAAACCTCATTCATGGCATTGATACAGTCCTCCGCATACAGCAGACGATTGGACTGTTCCAAAGCCGCATATGACAGGAGCTGCTTTTCCGTCAGCACAACAGGCAGCTTCCAGGGAGATTCCTGTGCTTTTTCGTAAAAGTTTTCCTCTTCCTTCAGGCGGGCAAGGATATGGTTCAGCTCCTGAAACATTTCTTCTACTTCTTCGCGGCTTTCTTCCTCCGCCACAGGATCCTTCTTATAAATAGGTGCCACACTGTCCGCCGCAGCCGTCCGCAGCCGCTCCGTTGTCACCTCATCCACCGCATCCCGCTCTGCCACATAGCGCATTTCCGCCACGGCACCAACCTGCACCGTATTGATCTTTTCCCCATGGGAGCCGGTGCCGATACAGATCAGGGTCAGAATGACCGCACAAACAAAAAGCAGGATATGACGATTTTTCTTTCCCGGTTTATTTCTGGAATCTTCTTTCCTTCTTGCCATCCTGATCGCCTCGTTTCTTATTCTCAAACTTTTCATATGCAAGAATAATTTTCTGCACCAGCGGATGCCGCACAACGTCCTTGTTTGTCAGTGTGATCTGCCCGATCCCCTCTATCCCGGACAGGATCTTCGTTGCATCCAGCAAACCGCTGCGTTTGCCCTCTCCTAAGTCGATCTGCGTTACATCGCCGGTGATGACCGCCTTCGAGCCGTAGCCGATACGTGTCAGAAACATTTTCATCTGTTCGGGTGTGGTATTCTGCGCCTCATCCAGTACGATAAAAGCATTATCCAGCGTTCTGCCGCGCATATATGCCAGCGGTGCCACCTCAATCAGACCCTTTTCCATATTTTTCATAAAGTTTTCCGCACCCATGATCTCATACAGGGCATCATAGAGGGGGCGCAGATAAGGGTCTACCTTCTGCTGCAGGTCCCCGGGCAAAAAGCCCAGCTTTTCTCCCGCTTCAATAGCAGGACGGGTCAGTATGATACGGTTCACTTCATTATTTTTAAAAGCAGTGATCGCCATTGCCATCGCAAGATAGGTTTTGCCCGTACCTGCAGGGCCAATGCCGAAAACCACCGTATTATTCTTAATTAAATCCACATATTTCTTCTGTCCCAGTGTTTTGGGCTTCAGAGGTCTGCCGTTTACGGTGATACAGATCAGATCATCATACACCTTTTCCAGTTCTCTGAGATCGGATTCCGCTGCAGATGCAATAAAATATTCCAGATTCTGCTCCGTGATCTCCTCGCCCTTTCTTGCCAGTGCTGCCAGAGAATGCAGGATATTCCATGCCTGATGTACCTGCATCTCCTCACCCGATATCTTTACATCGTCCCCCCGATTGACAATGCTGACACGGCATTC
>JAUNCB010000116.1 GCA_030526765.1 Bacillota bacterium | reverse complement strand
TCCCCATTTCCGAAAAAAGACCTCAGCATAAATCGAAAGAAATCTGTAAGAAACCTTCCTTTTTACGCCAGCTCCTGCAAAAATGCCCGCAGTGCCAGAAGGTCTGCATCATAGGTTTCCTGCAGTGCCCGATTATAGATGATGGCAGCAGGATGATACAGGGCAAAAAGGGTACGGCCATCTGCCAGAGGGATCGGTCTGCCATGATAATCGCCGATCACCGCACGCTTCTCTCCCGTCACTGCCTTCAGCGGCACATTGCCCAGCGTTACGATCAAACGGGGTGCAACCGCCTCTATCTCCTCTTTTAAATAAGGCAGGAAAAAGGCGATCTCCGCCGCCGAAGGCGGGCGGTTCACAGCCTTTCCCGTTTTTTCACTTTCTCTGACAGGGCGCAGCTTCACCACATTGGATATGTAGATCTCTTCCCGCTTCAGCCCCAAAACCTCCAGAAAGGCTGACAGATTTTTCCCCGCCTTCCCCACAAAGGGGCGCCCCTGCTTTTCCTCATCGCCGCCGGGAGCTTCTCCGATCATCATCAGCACAGGATGTGCTGCCCCTTCTCCGAAAACAATGGTTTTTTCTGCATAGATGGATGCCAGCACCGCTTTCTGCAATGCCCGCTGTACCTCTTCCCGCTGTTTCATACGCTTATTCCTTTCCGTTTTTATATAGTTATCCACAGGTTTGCACAGTTTTCCACAATAATTTTGTTGATAACTTCTTATGTAACCTGTTTATGTCCTGTTTATCCCCAGATCTGTTTTGCCGATTTGACAGGAAAACCCTTGATTTCTCAGCAAAGGAAACTTTTCTTCCTTTTATTCAGGCTTTTTCTGTGGAAAACAGATTTCCTGTCCACAGGTTTTCCCTAGGGTTTTCCACAGGTTATCCCATATATTCCTTCTGTTTTCCCCAGATTATCCACAGTCTGTCCCCATTCATTTCCGCAGCAGCAGGGCAAACATCCCCATACCGCCCAGAAAACCGCCGATATGCCCCAGATTATCCACACCCGGCTCCAGAAAACCCATGCCGATGGCTGTTGCTGCCAAAAGGAGCATGGTGGAATAGCTCATTCCCGTATAAGCCGCTCCCCGTTTTCTGGTCAGCAGGAGCATTGCCCCCAGCAATCCGTAGATCGCACCGGAGGCACCGATGGACACGCCATAGCCATCCCCCAGCAGTACACTGAGGAGCCCGCCGCAGAAGCCGGAAACCAGATAAAGGAGGAGAAATTTCCCCGTACCCAGCAGCTTTTCACTGCGAGCACCAAAATAATAAAGATAAACACAGTTGCTTGCCAAATGCATGATGCCGCTGTGCAGGAACATACTGGTCAGGAAACGGTAATATTCCCCGTTTCGGATGCCCTCCGCTCCCAGCCCGTACTGCAGGATGATATCCGTTCTCTGCCCCGAGAGGGTCATCCACACCAGCAGCAGGGCACAGATCAGAAAGATCACTGCCGTTGCCACAGGTGGCTTCTGCTGTGCCGTATCCCGCAGAAGGATCACCTCCGGTGCCTTGCCTGCCGCCGCCGCTGCCAGCAGCTTCTCGATACCCAGCAGGCGGTTCGGCTGCCCCTGACTTGCGGATACACGGGCGGTTTCTGTCGAAAATTGCCAGAACACGCGGTAATAGGCTTCCCCGTAATCAAAGGGGTTATCCCCGCTTTCCACAGTTTCCACAGTGGGGTTATCCTCTTTATCCACAAGCACCGACAGTGCTACCAGTCTGGTGCATTGAAAATCCGAAAGTCTGCCTGTCAGCCGTCTGGAAAAGTCGGTAAAGGTTGCACTTTCCTCCCGAAAGGTCTCTTCTCTGCCGTCCAGCAGGCACAGCACATACAAAACAGGATTTTCTATGCGAAAATACCAGCGGGGACGATCCTGCACCGGCTGAAAGCCCTTCGTCCGCAGCTGTATCTCTATGGTTTCCCAGAATGCCATTTCCTTTTCCTCCATCTTCGTTGCTTTCCTACTTATTTCCGTTTATTGTACCATAGAATCCACGGCAATTTATAAACTTTCTTTGAAAATTCACCCCCAACGCAAAAAGCCCGCCGAAAAGCGGGCTTTGAACGGATAAGAAAGGGGGTGTCTTTCCTATCGGAAAAGGAGTTTCTTCCTTGGGATGCTTGCCAAACCGCTATGTTTTTACACAGGGAAGCAGCGGTTATCCACAAACTTATCCACAAAATCAACATATCATATTTTCAGACCCCTGTCAAAAAAATCCTTCGACAATTTACAGCAAAAAACTCAGCAGCAGCATTCCTCCTGCCCCGGGCAGCCCCAGAAGTCCGCTGATCAGCACCGTTACCCCATTGATGCCCACCTCCGCTCCGAGGCTCTGCCCCACCAGAAGCAGGGCACTGCCAAAGGCAGCGGAAAGCACAAAACGGCACAACGCCCGCAGCGGCTTTGCCAGAGCCAGCAGCGCCAGCAGCAAAAGGCAGATGAAAATGCTGCAGGTCATCACATATTCCCCCATCCTTCTCCCCCCTTTTTCAGATCACCCGCTCATAGCCGTGGGTCAGCCCCATTTCTCTGGCGGCCTTCAGAAAATAGGCATATTTTTTCTGCAGAGAAATGATCTCATAAATACAGCTGTCGATCAGGTTTTCATCCGTAAGCACCGCAAAGGAATTGCGGGCACATTCCAGCTGCACCTGCACCTGTCTTATGGCAAGGAGGATCTCCTCCCCCTCTGTCCTCTGTTTTTCCGCCTTCCGTTTCATGGGAAACCCTCCTTTTACTCCTACTATAAGCAAAAAACTACCCATTTTATACCGAAAAAAGTCCCAGATCCTTCGATCTGAGACTTTCCGTTATCCCCTTTTTTGTAATTTTTCCAGCTCCTCCGCCGTCAGCTCTCTGCATTCGCCCTCTGCCAGATCCTCGGGCAAAAACAGCCCGCCCATGGCAATGCGGTGCAGCCGCACCACCTTGGCACCGTAGCAGCCAAACATCCGCTTGATCTGATGATATCTGCCCTCTCTAAGGGTCACTTCCGCTGTTTTCTCACCCAGAATGGTCAGCTTCGCATCCTTGCAGACACCGTCATTCAGTGCAACCCCTTCCGCAAAGCCCTTCTGCATTTCCTCCGTTACAGGAATATCCAGCTCCACACGATAGATTTTCTGCACATGCTTCTTTGGGGAAAGGATATTATGGGCAAGCACCCCGTCATCCGTCAGGATCATCAGCCCTGTGGTATCCTTATCCAGCCGCCCTGCAGGGAAAATATCCCTTCCCTTCAGTGCCGCAGGCACCAGCTCCAGCACCGTCTGCTGCTTTTTATCCTCCGTGGCGGAAACATAGCCCATGGGCTTATGCAGCATCAGATAGATCTGCTTTTTTACCACAAAGGGTTTTCCGTCCAGCAAAATTTCATTCCGATCCACATCTGCCTTCTGACTGGCAGAGGTCACCACCTTGCCGTCTACGGTGATCCGCTTTCTGTTTACCATATATTTCACATCGCTGCGGGAATATAATCCCTGAGAGGCGATGATCTTATCGATCCGCTCCATTGCCATCGTATCTTCTCCTTTTATTCCGTCATCAGCTTCTGCAGGGCAGGAAATGCCTCCTTCATCTGCTGATAGCCATGATAATAAAACTGTGTCAGCTTATGATAATCCGTTTCGGTACGGCTGACCTCCTTTATCTGCGGACGAACGGAAAGAACCACGCCCTCCGCCTCCTTCTGATGAATGAAATCCAGCGTTTCATTATACCGCAGATGGCGGTTCAGAATCGCTTCCTTCAGGGCAGGATATTTCCTGCCGCTGACCTTCGCCACCATTCGGGTGCTTCGGGAAAGCTTCATACGAAATTCCTTCCGTCTGGTTTCAATGACCAGCACCCGATCGCACCCCTTTTCCAGCGCACGACGCACAGGGATGGAATCGGCCACACCGCCGTCGGCATAGGGTATGCCGTCCACCAACACCACCTCGGACATCCCCGGCAGGGCAGAGGACGCCTTGCCGATCTCCATCAGATAATATTTATCCGCCCCACGGTCACTCAGATATGCCGCCTCTCCCGTCAGACAGTTGGTGGCAGCATATTCCCGCTCCGCAGGACTCCTGAAGTAGGCTGCATAGTCAAACAGAAAATATTTTGTGGGATATTCCCGAAACGCCCAGTCCAGATCGAAAAAATGCCCTGTTTTCAGAAACTTTTTCACACCGAAATAATTCAGCTTTTTATCCGTCAGGATCATACTGTCCCGTCCTCTGCCGATCTGCCCCGAAAGATAATTCATGGCATTGCAGGCACCTGCGGAGGTACCAATCACATAATCAAATGTTACCCTCTGCTCCAGCAGAAAATCAATGGCACCGGCAGTAAACACACCCCGATTGGCACCGCCCTCCAGAACCAGTCCGATTTTCATGGAATCTCCTCCTTTTCTCCAAAAAAATACCGCCGGAATTTCATCCGACGGTACTATGATAGCATGTATTCCAATCTATTTCCAGCCCTATCCCCTTGATCGGCTCAGAAGGTAGCGGCATTTTATTATACTCTGACCCACATAGCAAGACGCACACCGATCGGTGTGTGGACAGCTATGCCGTTTCCATAATCATCCACACGATTTTCGGAAGGACGCACAAAGGGAACGTAATTTACCGGCTCCTCAGATGTCTGGATCCACCACCAGTCATCATGACCATATTTTTCATCAGAGGAAAGGATCGGCAAAATCTGATTGTATTTTTCTGCATCGGATTTCCGGAGCAGGAACAGTTTTTCTCCGTCCGCATTTCCACAGATTTTTTCCAGCTCGGTCTGCTCAAATTCTTTCCGGATAAATTCTTCATTGATCCAGCGATACAGTTCGGATTCTCTCCATGTAATATCTTTATGTCCGTTATTGTAGGGCATCTTTGAAACAGCACCCTGTGTCAGAAGCAGTGCCTTATCCTCTTTTACCTCTAACACGATCCATGCTCTGTTCTCTTTCCCGAAGGAAATGATAGCCCCTGCATCTGGATATTTTTTATCTGCCTGCACATCTGCCGCAGTGCCGCAAAGCATACAGAATCTCGCATTTTCTTCCAGCTTATGTCCGCATTTTCCGCAAATACACCGCTGGTGCCCCCATCCAGAAGGATACGCCTGCC
>JAUNCB010000115.1:1523-5158 GCA_030526765.1 Bacillota bacterium | reverse complement strand
GTGGTAGTATTTGCAGGAAAAAATGAAATATACGCCACAGACTGCCATGGGAGAACCTGACAAAAAAAGAAGGCGGATAAACGCCGCCTTCTCCTGCCATTTCTTTCTGCTTTAATCGATTTTCTGCATCCGATAGCCCACACCAATATGGGTCTGGATATACTGGGCGGCATCATTGCCGCTTTCCAGCTTTTTGCGCAATGTAGTCATAAATACACGCAGCGTTCCGATATCATTTTCCAGACTGCTGCCCCACACGTTCTGCAAAATAAAACGATGGGTCAGAACCTTTCCCGTATTCTGCGCCAGAAGGCAGAGCAGTTTATACTCTCTGGGGGTCAGCTTCAGCTCCTCCTGTCCAAGAAAAGCACAGCCAACGGCATAATCGATCCGCAGCTGCCCGTTCTGATAAACCGCCTGCTTCGTTTCCGTATTCTGCATGAGGGCAAGGCGCCGCTGTGTGACACGCAGACGGGCAAGCAGTTCCTCCACAGAAAAGGGCTTGGTCAGATAGTCATCTGCCCCCGCATCCAGCGCATCGATCTTATCCGTATCCTCACTTCTTGCACTGATAACAATGATCGGCACATTTGACCAGGAGCGGATCCGTCGGATCACCTCCACGCCGTCCACATCCGGCAGCCCCAGATCCAGCAGAATAATATCCGGATTATGAGAAGCCGCCTCCATCACTGCCGCTTCTCCTGTCGCAGCCGTCAGATAGCGGTACTCATGGGCTTTCAATGTTGTCGTGATCAGATTGCAGACAGGAATGTCATCCTCTACCACCAGAATCTGAAATTTATTCATAGACTCTTACCTCCTCCAGCGGAAGGGTGAATCGGAATACCGCTCCATGGGGCTGATTGTCTGTCACGCAGATTTCTCCTCCATGGGCCTCTATAATCACCTTACAGAGATATAACCCCAGCCCCAGACTGCGGCGATTATCCGCTATTTCATGCTCACCGCAATAAAACTTATCAAAAATTCTTTCCTTTTCAAAATCACTGATGCCATGTCCGTTATCCGCAATTTGGATCTCTGCCATTTCTCCGCATTTTGCCGCATGAATGCTGATGGAAGACCCCTCCGGTGTATACTTCAGCGCATTATCCACCAGATTGATGATCACCTGCACAATCAGGCGGGCATCCGCCATAACCAGAAGGATATCATCTTCGCAGGAAGCCGTCACCACATGATGCTTCGCCTTGGGGCGAATATGCCGCATCGTTTCCTCCATGATCTCGGAAACCAGTTCCAGAGAGGTATTCAGCGACATCCGTCCTTCTTCGATTCGGGTGGAGTACAAAAGATTTTCCACCAGATTGATCAGCCACATGGAATCTTCATAAATATCGGCATAAATCAGCCGTTTGGTTTCTTCATCAATGCTGCTGCCATTCTGGAGCAGATTATCCGCATTGCCGGAAATGGTCGTCAGCGGAGTACGAAGATCATGGGAGATGGAGCGCAGCAGATTTGCTCTGAGCTGCTCACTTTCCGCCAGAACCGCCGCCGCTTCCTTTTCTCTGGCATTTTTTTCATTTTCCAGAGCCAGTGCCGTTTCCCCCAGTATGGATAAGAGGATACTGTTTTCCGAAGCGTCCAGTGCGCCATCCCTTGCGTCAATGCCGATCACCGCATATACCCGCTGATTGACACGAATCGCCAGATAGCGATATCTGGCATCGGAAAACCGTTCTGTCTTGGCACCTGCCGCATGATTATGATGCAGCACCCACTGAGCCACCTGCCGTTCCTTTTCGATTTCATAAAAGGCCGCTTCCCTCTCGGGAAACAGCATCGGTTCAGAAAGTTCTCCGCCCACATGGTCGAAGATCACAATGCTTCTGCCCAGCATTTTTTCGATCTGCTGCCCTGTTGTATGGAGGATCTCCTCTTTGTTTTCCGTTTTGGAAAGCAGCTGATCCGTATCAAACAGGATCTTGGTACGATGGGCGATCTTGGCAGACTGTCTTGCCTGCTCCTTATAACGGATCGCAAAGGTACCCGTAATATATGCCGTCAGAAACATGATCACAAAGGTAACGGGGTAGCCTGTTTCATATGCCGCCAGCGTAAATCTCGGCTCCGTAAACAGGTAATTGAATATAAACACACTGGCGATGGAAGAAATCAGACTGTATGCCCTGTGGGAGGTTGCAATAGAGGTCAGCAGCACCCCCAGAATATATACCATAATAATATTGGGTCTGGTGAAGCCGATCTCGTGGAACAGCAGGCTCAGTGCCGATGCCCCCAGCAGGATCAGTACGCTCTTCACCGTATTTTTCAGAATCTTATCCTTGCTGTACTGCCGCACCTTTTTGGGATGATAGGTGGTATCCGCCAGCGTATCTGGAATAATATGAATATCGATCTCCGGCGCATAGGAAAGGAGCTGCTGTGTCAGCGTCTGCTTCTGAAGCAGGTACTTATGGGTAGCGGCACTCTGCCCCAGCACGATTTGCGTAATGCCGGATATGCGGGCAAATTCTGCAATCTGAAAAGGAATATCATCCCCGTACACCGTTTCGATATTTGCCCCAAGCCGTTCCGCCAGCCTGCAGTTTTCCTCTACTCTTTTTTTATTCTCCTCCGTGGCAAAGGAAAAATCCGGCGTTTCCACAAACAGTGCCGTAAATTGGCTGTCAAAGGCTCTTGCCATCCTTGCCGCAGTACGAATGATCCTTGCATTGGAAGGCGAAGACGAAATACAGGCAAGAATATGATCCTTTTCCTCCTGATCCATATTCTGTTTTCCCATTGCCATCACCTCCGTAGTGGCTTTATTTTATCATAAAACGATCTTTATTTCTATCCTGTTCCGGAAATCCTCAGTTCAGGTAATCCGCATATCCGCATTTCAGACGACAGTGCTCATTCTCCAGTATAAACAGCACCCGATCACGGCTTTTGGATCCGCCGTTCTTTTTCCATACCACACAGATCCTTCCATCCTCCGCCAGATGATCCACAGACAGTCCAAATACGCTGATGGGCTTTACGGTCTGCTCGTAAGGAATGGAGAAGGAAAGACACTGGCTGTCCAGCTGTCTGCCCGCTTCCTCCGTCAGAAGCACAATATCCACCTGTTCATCCAGTAATTTTTCCAGAATGTGCCCCGCTCTTCCCGTACTCAGGAAAAACGAAACCCTTCCGTCTGCTTTTCCGCAGCTTTCCAGTGCCGAGGATACAGAGTCCAGCAGCATCGGATTTTCGGCAGCGATCCGAACCTTCTGCATCCCATTTCGGATCTCATCGTCCACCATGCGCTGGTTTTCTTCGATAAAACGGTCTACCTTCGCCATAATATAATAACCAAAAAGAATTAATGCCAGCATCATTGCAATCAGAATCAGATCCTTCATTCTAACACCTCCTTTATGCTGCGAAAAAACAAAATCAGATATGGAAACACTTATGCACTGCTTTTTCATTGCCGGAAACCAGTATGGAGGTTCCCTGTCTGAATATGGTATCCGGGGTTATATTCATGTTCAGCTTGCCGTTTTCCCGGATGCCGAGAATATTGATGCCGAATTTTTTTCGGATATCCAGCTGCACGATGGTCTTGCCGTGCCACTGCTCCGGAATGGAAAGTTCAATGATGGCGTGGTCGCCGTCCA
>JAUNCB010000115.1:671-1513 GCA_030526765.1 Bacillota bacterium | reverse complement strand
GAATGTTGATGGCGAATTTTTTACGCACATTGATCTGCAGGATCGTTTTCCCGATCCATTCCGACGGCACCTTCAGTTCAAAGATGGCATATTCCTCATCCAGCTCGATGTATTCCAGAATATGGTCGGAGGAGCAGCGGATCGCTGTCCATGCCGCCATCTGTTTTTCCGGATAAACCACCTCATCGGCACCATTGTGCAGCAGAAACTTTTCCTGCATCTCACGGCAGGCACGGGAAATCACTTTCTTTGCCCCCAGCTCCTTCAGCAGGTAGGTGGTTTCCAGCGAATTCTGGAAGCTGTCGCCGATGGCAACGATACAGGCATCATAATTTCTGACGCCCAGAGAGGCCAGAAATTCTCTGTTTGTACTGTCACCGATCTGCGCATTAGTCACATAGGGCAGAACCTCATTGATCCGCTCCTCATTGGTGTCCACCGCCATGATCTGATGCCCCATGCTGTGCAGCTTTAAAGATATAAATTTTCCAAATCGTCCAATACCAATCAATAATACAGATTTCATATCAATACCTCCTGTTATCAGCCCACGGAAATCTTCTCAATAGGAAGACGGGACAATGTGTTTTTCGTTGCCGGCAGGGTTGCAAAAATCAGTGTCAGACCGCCCACACGCCCAATATACATCAGCGCAATGAGGATCCCCTTGCTGACAGTGCCCAATTCCGGGGTAATACCCAGAGAAAGACCAACGGTGCCCACCGCCGAAGCACATTCATACAGACACGCCATAATCGGCAGGTTCTCCAGTCTACTGATCGCCATACCGCCAAACAAAAACAGTGTAATATACATCAGAAATACCGTTGCCGCATTTTTTA
>JAUNCB010000115.1:0-661 GCA_030526765.1 Bacillota bacterium | reverse complement strand
ACCGTATCATCATCGATACGCCGTCCAAAATATCTGCCGTTCTGTCTTCTTTGAAATACCGCATAGGCAGCGGATACCATGACCGCAAAGGTGGTCACCTTCATCCCGCCTGCCGTAGAGCCGGGTGCGCCCCCTATGATCATCAAGAGGGAGGTCAGCAGATGCCCGCTTTCACTCATCCCGTTCAGATCAACGGTGTTGAAGCCTGCCGTTCTGGGGGTGACTGCCTGAAACAGGGACCCTAATATCCGCTCCCCTAAGGGTAGGTGGCTCAGTTCAAAGAAAAACAAATAGAGCGCAGGGATCGTGATCAGCCCTGCTGTGACCGTAAAGATCACCTTGCTTTGCATCCGATAGTGCTTTATGTTGGTTTTATTTGTGTAAACATCCTGCCAGGTCAGAAAGCCGATGCCCCCTGTGATGATCAGCAGCATCACCGCCAAATTGATCACGGGGTCTGCTGCGTATTCCATCAGAGAGTTAAAGGCGATCCCGTCATTTACGATATCAAAGCCTGCATTACAAAAGGCGGAAATCGAATGGAACAACGCCATCCAGAGCCCTTCTGCAGTGCCATAATCCCCGATAAATACGGGTGCCATCATCGCCGCGCCCAACAATTCGATCAGTATGATCCCTTTCAGAATAAATCCTGTAAAAC
>JAUNCB010000114.1 GCA_030526765.1 Bacillota bacterium | reverse complement strand
TACCAGAAGCAGAATAGTTGCCCAATGTTTTTGTACCGATCGCTGCCTCAAAGGCATCCATTACATCCTTCGGGAAGCCTGTTTCCGTATAGGTCGGGAAGGGCTTTGCTGTTACGATACCTGCGATCTCCCAATGTCCTGTTGTGGTATCCTTACCAATGGATTTTTCCCCCATCTTACAGAAGCAGCCCTTCGGCGCATCTACCTTGCCCAGCAGATGGATGTCTTCCCCCTGAATATTCCCAAGACCCAGTGCTGCCATATTGGGCAGGCTTGTTTCCGGTCTCGCCTTTTTGATATTTACCAATGTATTGCTGCCAGCATCCCCGAAGTCCGCCGCATCCGGCAATTCCCCGATCCCAACACTGTCCAGCACAATAATAATCGCTCTTTTCATATGCTCAGTCCTCCTGTCTGATAATCTTCCAGATCAAAGGCGGCAGTTCCTCTGCCTGCTCCTTTGTTATCATAATCGCTTTTTGCAGGAATGCAGCCGCAGAACGACATTTTTCCTCACTCTCACTATACACGATCGCCAGCGTTTCGTCTGTTGCAACTGCATCACCCAGACGCTTTTTCATCACGATTCCGGCACTAAAATCCAAAGGCTGTCCCTTGAACATTCTGCCTGCGCCCGTTTCCTGAGAAGCTCTGCCGATCACAGCGGTATCCATACGGGTAATAAAGCCCGCTTCCTTCGCCTTTACCTCCAGCTTTGCCGCAGAAACAGGAAGCAGCTCGTAGTTTTCAATAATGCCTGTATCGCCGCCCTGCTGCTCCAGCAGCTCCTTAAACTTGGCAAGTCCCTTACCATTTCGGATATTTTCCCGCAGCAGCGCCTTGCCTTCCTCCTCTGTTTCCACTCTGCCCGCCAGCAGCAGCATATTCGCACCAAGGGTCAGGGAAACCTCCAGCAGGTCGCCTTCCACATTGCCCTTCAGCACTTCGATCGCCTCGATCACCTCAAGGCTGTTACCGATATACATGCCCAAGGGCTGATCCATGCCACTGATTACCGCAGTCACCTTTCTGCCTACATGTCTGCCCATGGCAGCCATGGTCGTTGCCAGTTTTTCTGCACTTTCCATATCCTTCATGAAGGCACCGCTGCCGCATTTTACATCCAGCACGATACCATCTGCCCCCGCTGCGATCTTCTTGGACATGATGCTTGCTGCGATCAGAGGGATACTGTCTACCGTACCCGTTACATCCCGCAGGGCATACAGTTTTTTATCCGCAGGGGTCAGATCATCGGTCTGGCTCATCAGCACAATGCCGCTTTCTCTGCCATAGCGAAGGGCCTCTTCCTCAGATACATCCACACGAAAGCCGGGGATCGATTCCAGTTTATCTATGGTACCGCCGGAAAAGCCCAGTCCCCGTCCGCTCATCTTCACAACAGGAACACCGACAGATGCAACCAGAGGTGCCAGGATCAATGTGGTCGTATCTGCCACACCGCCTGTACTATGCTTATCTACCTTAACCCCTTCCACCGCAGAAAGGTCAAACATTCCCCCGGAATTTGCCATTTCCATGGTCAGATGGGCCGTTTCCTCTGCATCCATCCCCTTCAGCAGGATCGCCATCAGCAAAGAGGAGATCTGATAATCCGGCAGAGAACCGTCCGTTACCCCTTGTACAAAGAAGGTGATCTCTTCATGGGTCAGCTTTCCGCCGTCTCTTTTTTTGATAATAATATCCACAAAATTCATACTGTTCCTCCTTTCGGAGCATTTATTCTTTTCTTTTTTATCTGAATATTATATCATGTCCACCGCAAAAATACGATAGTTTTTCCAAAAGAAAAAGGGCATCCATAAGGATACCCTTTGCTTTGCAAATTACAGGCTGTTTACCAGTCTTGTCAGAGTGGATTTTTTTCTAGCCACAGCGTTTTTGTGGTAGATGCCTTTCATGTATGCTCTGTCGATTGCGGAGATAGCGCCTTTCAGTGCAACTGCTGCTACTTCCTTATCGCCAGCGTTTACAGCAACGATTACTTTCTTCATAGCTGTTTTTACCTGAGATTTGATCATTTTGTTTCTCAGTGTTTTCTTGTTGATTACTTTGATTCTTTTCTTAGCGGATTTGATATTAGCCAATGTAATTTCCTCCTAATAATAATGATTTTAATGTGGTTTTCTGTCGGCATGCTCCGAAAAACTGCCGCTCCTTCTACTTACCATTAACCACCTTTGAGGGCTTCTCCCTCCGACACGGCTGGGGCCTTTTTCCGTTCTCTCGAACACCCCCGGTTAACTCAACAGATATATTTTACCTTATGAAACGGAATAAGTCAATGAATACTTTTCAAAACAACGAAAAAAATAATCAAAAAAATGAAAGGCTGTGAAAACATGAATCCGACAGAAGCAAACCATTCCTTTTGTGTCCGCACCGACCTCGCCATCGAAGCCAGAGAACTGGCGCAGCAGGGAAAGGCAGAAAATCTGGACGGTGTTACCGTAGAAACCGAAGAAACTGCCGATTACTTTATGACCCATGTTCGCATCCATTCCGAAACAGGAAGCACACTGATGGGCAAGCCTATGGGCAATTATATCACACTGGAGGCAGAAAAGCTAAAGGAAAATGATGCAGAAGGTCACGAAAAAATCATCAAAGTTTTAGCAGAGAAAATACGCACCCTTGCACACTTTGACGAAAACACCTGTATCCTCGTTGCAGGACTTGGAAACTGGAACATCACCCCCGACGCACTGGGCCCAAAGGTCGTTTCCAAAATCCTTGTTACCCGCCATCTGCAGGGCACCCTGCCTGCGGAGATCGAAAAAACCGTCCGTCCCGTTGCCGCCGTCAGCCCCGGTGTCATGGGCATCACAGGCATCGAAACAGGAGAAATCCTGAAGGGTATCGTGGATAAACTCCATCCTTCCCTCCTGATTGCCATAGATGCATTGGCTGCCCGCCGCTCCAACCGCATCAATGCCGCGATACAGCTGTCAGACACGGGTATCTCACCGGGCGCAGGCGTTGGTAATAAGCGGATGCTGCTGAATGAGGAAAGCCTCGGCATTCCCGTGATCGCTGTAGGCGTTCCCACCGTAGTGGATGCCGCCACTCTGGTGAATGATACCATGGACAGGATCCTGACGGAAATGCTTCAGCAGACAGATACAGGCTCCGCCTTTTATCAGATGCTGCAATCTCTGGAGCGGGAGGAAAAATACCAGATGATCACAGAAATACTGGGGCCCTATACAGGAAATATGTTCGTTACCCCCAAGGAGGTGGATGCCGTGGTTGACCGTCTGGCAAATATCATCGCCAACAGCATCAATATTGCTGTCCATCCCGGTGTCACTATGGCAGATATCAATAAATATGTATGGTAAATAAAAAAGTGCAGGCATCTGTTTCCATGTCCTGCACTTTATACTTTATAATGTTATCTCATTTCTTTTATTTCGCAGTTGCCGCTTCGATCAGCTTCAGTTTCATTGCACTGAGCTTATCGGACAGATCCACAGGAACAATATCGGGATTTTTCAGACGCTTCTGTTCCTCCCACAGTGTTTCCTTTTCTCTGTTGCAGTATGCCTGAATCTCCATGGTTTCCGGACATTCATAAACCAGCCTGCCCTCGATAAATACAGGAACCAGCAGCTCTCTGATACGGAATGTTCCCGCAGGCAGCTGCATGCTCTTCCATTTTGCATTGGTATCGTAGATATGCAGATCCGTATCCTCTGTGAATACTTCTTCCTCCAGTGCCAGCAGGTCTGCTTTGATCTTGCCTGTTTCCTTATCGTAAATACGAACGATCTTCTTGATACCGGGATTTGTCACCTTTTCCACATTATTGGACAGCTTGATCTTCGGCTCGAAATCACCGTTTGCATTTTCTTCCGCAGCCAGCTTATACACGCCGCCAAAGGCAGGACAGTCATCGGAGGTGATCAGCTTGGTGCCAACCCCCCACAGGCTGATGGTGGAACCCTGCAGCTTCAGGCTGGTGATCAGGTTTTCGTCCAAATCGCTGGATGCAGAGATCAGTGCATTGGGATAGCCTGCCTCATCCAGCATCTGTCTTGCCCGTTTGGACAGATACGCAAGGTCACCGCTGTCCAGACGGATGCCAAAGCCTTTTTCGGGCAGTGTTCCTGCCGCCTTCATTTCATCAAACACCTGGATCGCATGGGGCACACCGCTTTTCAGCGTATTATATGTATCCACCAGAAGGATGCAGGCATCGGGGAACAGATTTGCATAGGTACGGAAGGCTGTCAGTTCATCGGGGAAGCTCATTACCCAGCTATGGGCATGAGTACCCTTTACAGGAACATGATACAGTTTACCTGTCTGCACATTGCTGGTTGCCACACAGCCGCCGATCACAGCCGCTCTGGCACCCAGTGTCCCTGCATCAGGCCCCTGGGCACGGCGCAGACCAAATTCCAGAACAGGATCGCCCTGGGCTGCATGTACCACACGGGAAGCCTTTGTTGCGATCAGACTCTGGTGATTGATGATATTCAGCAGTGCTGTTTCGATCAGCTGCGCTTCAATGATAGGTGCCTTGATCCGCATCAGTGGCTCATGAGGGAATACCACTGTGCCTTCGGGGATCGCATAAACCTCCCCTGTAAAACGAAAATCCTTCAGATAGCCGATAAAGCCCTCAGAAAAAATATGCAGGCTTTCCAGATATGCAATGTCTTCTTCTGTAAAACGCAGATTGTCCAGATATTCAATCGCCTGCTGCAGACCTGCCGCAATGGCATAGCCGTTGCCGCTGGGATTTTTTCTGTAGAACAGATCAAATACCACCTGTCTGTTCTGCGCACCGGTTTCATAGTATCCCTGCATCATTGTCAGCTCGTATAAATCTGTCAGCAGTGCAAACTCTCTACCTTTCATTATAAAATCTCCTTTTTTTGGGATGGCAGACCGCTTGTTTTCGCGTACTTTTTGGATGCGTCCCGCCAATCATATAATATTACCGCAAAAAGCACATAAATTGTTCAATATACATTATTTATGATTATACACACTTTTCCCAATAAAAGCAACCTTTTTGCGCCTTTACACCTGTCTTGTCAGATTCATTTTCTGTATACAACATACTTCCCTTTTCCCAAAAAAAGGGCTTTACAACGCTTTTTTCAAATTGTATAATGAACTGGTAATTATG
>JAUNCB010000113.1:4539-5176 GCA_030526765.1 Bacillota bacterium | reverse complement strand
CATCGATGCCAACGGCAGCCCCGAGGAACAGCTGGCAATCTATAAAACGCCTTATCTGATCTGGCAAAATGACAGTGCCGAAGCCCTCTCCGGCGATCTGCAGGAAAAGGCAGCAATGCTGGCACTGCCGGAAAACGGCCTCATCAGTGCACAGTTTCTGGGAACAACCCTTTTGGAGCTGTATACTCCCACCTACGAATCCCCTCTGCATCATCACAATGCTGCCCTGCGCAGGGAACTGCCCGTATGCAATAAAAATATTTATGTAGATGCCGAAGGAAACTACACAGAATCTGTGCCCGAGGCGCAGCAGGAAATGGTTCAGATCATGAAAAACTGGCAGTATTATAAACTCTTCGATGAGAAGACCCCTTAATTAAATCAGAAAGTTTCGCGTCGGGAAATTTTTCCCGACTTTTTTTATTGTTTTTTTATTTTATTGTATACAGTATTCCATATTCACTTTTTAAAATTATTTTGTATTTTATTTATTTCTTCTGTGATTCCATTTTCCCTTTTCCGCTTGATTTTTCTCTATTTTTCGAACATTTCTCCCTCTGGAATCCACCATGTTCAAATTTTGTTAAAAATTTTACAGTTTTTTTCATTTTTTTATTGAAATTGCAGAATAAGTGTT
>JAUNCB010000113.1:0-4529 GCA_030526765.1 Bacillota bacterium | reverse complement strand
AAGGTATTTGCGTGCTATTCAGATTTTTGTCGCATATGCATTTTTTATGCAAAACGACTTGAGGGAGAAAATCCGTATGGCACCTATTTTTCATCAGGCGAAACTTTTTTCGCCACACGATTGGAATGTTGTCATTCCACGCTATCATCTTTTATTATCACTATTTTTTAAGGAGGATTTACTTATGACAGCGAATGAAAATCGTGCCGAGTTTGGCTCCACCTTAGGCTTTATCCTGTCTGCAGCAGGTTCCGCTGTAGGTCTGGGTAACATCTGGAAATTCCCCGGCAAGGCTTATGCTTGCGGCGGCGGTGCTTTCCTGATCGTATACCTGATCATGGTTGCTCTGATCGGTACATCCGTAATGATGGCTGAATTCACAATTGGCCGTAAAACACACAAAGGCGCAGTTGGTGCTCTGAAAGAACTGAACTCCAAATTTGCTTGGATCGGTGGTCTGGGCGTTCTGACAGGCTTTATCATCATCTGTTACTACTGCCAGGTTGGCGGCTGGGCAATGTACTATGTAGTTTCCTACATTACAGATGTTCAGACAGTATGGGCTGATCCCATGGCTTACTTCCTGGGTATGCTGGGTTCCAACGGTCTGCCCGTTGCAGCTCTGGTATGGGCTCTGGTATTCCTGTTCCTGACAGCATTCATCATCAGCCACGGTACAGCTGGTATCGAAAAAATGTCCACAATCCTGATGCCCGTTCTGTTCCTTCTGCTGATCGGTCTGATGATCCGTTCCTGCACACTGCCCGGTGCTGATGAAGGTCTGAAATACATGCTGCATGTTGACTGGTCCACAATCAACGGTACAGCTATTCTGACAGCTCTGGGTCAGGCATTCTTCTCCCTGTCTCTGGGTATGGGCGTTATGATCACATACGCTTCCTACCTGTCCAAAGACGATAACCTGGTTTCCAACACAGGTATCATCTGCGTACTGGATACTCTGGTAGCTCTGTTCGCAGGCTTCATGATCATCCCCGCTGTATTCGCTACAGGTATTGCTCCCGGTATGGGCGGTGCTTTCGGCTTCGCTACACTGGCTGGCGTATTCATGGCTATCCCCGGTGGTCAGTTCATCGGTATGCTGTTCTACTTCCTGCTGTTCTTCGCAGCGATCACATCCTCTACTTCCATTCTGGAAGGCTGTACAGCTTACCTGGTGGAAGAAAAAGGCTTCGAAAGAAAGAAAGCTCTGGTTGGCCTGTCCATCGTTATCGCAATCATCGGTACTCTGTACACACTGTCTCAGGTTTACATGAACATCAAAGGTATCTGGATCTCCAGAAGCGGTCTGGAATTCCCTATCTTCGGTGATTTCCTGGAATACCTGACAGACAGACTGCTGCTGCCTCTGGGTGCATTCTTCACAACATTCTTCGTAGGCTGGATCTGGGGTCCCGACAAGTCCATCACAGAAGCAACATCCGATGGCAAATACAAATTTGCTCTGGCAAAACCCTATGCATTCCTGGTTAAATACGTTGACCCCATCGCAATCGGTGCAATCATCGTTGCAGGTATGGTATTCGGTATGAACATTTCCTAATTTGGAAATATTTGCCAAGTCATTCGATATCTATCGACTTTACGGTCGGAGGCTCCCCCTCCGACCATTTTTATTTGCAAAAATGTCAGAAACATAGGCTTTTCTGCCATTTCTCCATACGCATCCCCTTTGCAAATTGACCAGAAAAGCGCATTTTATTCCCTTCCATATGTTCACTGTATACAATATAATTTCCAGTTTTTTCCAATTCGCACAAAAATATGACCATATTTTTCATTTTTTTATTGCATTTTTACCACAGATAATATATGATAGGGATAGGGTTTTGGTAAAGAAATCTAATTTCATACAAAGATTCTTCTTTCGTTCCTTACATATGGGGAGATAAGAAAGGAAGCAAAGAAGGATGCAATCATTTTATTATACTATGAACCCCTTGTATGAAATTTCTTACCTGACACACGGACCCGGGAAAATAAATTTCCCAAAAAGTATTAAGATTTTTCATTTGTAAAGGAGGAATATGTATGTCTACAACTGAAAATCGTGCCGAGTTTGGTTCCACCCTAGGTTTCATCCTGTCTGCTGCTGGTTCTGCAGTAGGTCTGGGCAACATCTGGAAATTCCCCGGTAAAGCGTATGCTTGCGGCGGCGGTGCTTTCCTGATCATCTACCTGATCATCGTTGCTCTGGTTGGTACAACAGTAATGATGGCTGAATTCACAATCGGCCGTAAAACACACAAAAATGCAGTTGGTGCTCTGAGAGAACTGAACTCCAAATGGGGTTGGGTTGGCGGCCTGGGCATCCTGACAGGCTTTATCATCCTGTGTTACTACTGCCAGGTTGGTGGCTGGACACTGTACTACATCGCAGCTTACATCACAGATGTACAGACTGTATGGGCTGATCCCATGGCTTACTTCCTGGGTATGCTGGGTGCTAACGGTTTCCCTCTGGCTGCAATCATCTGGGCTCTGGTATTCCTGTTCCTGACAGCTTTCATCATCAGCCATGGTACTGCTGGTATTGAAAAAATGTCCAAGATCCTGATGCCTGTACTGTTTATCCTGCTGATCGGTCTGATGATCCGTGCTTGTACACTGCCCGGCGCAGACGAAGGCGTTAAGTACATGCTGCACGTAGACTTCTCTACAATCAACACAACAGCGATCCTGACAGCTCTGGGTCAGGCGTTCTTCTCCCTGTCCCTTGGTATGGGCGTTATGATCACATACGCTTCCTACCTGTCCAGCGATGACAACCTGATCTCCAACACAGGTATCATCTGCGTACTGGATACTTGCGTAGCTCTGTTCGCAGGCTTCATGATTATCCCCGCTGTATTCGCTACAGGTATCGCTCCCGGTATGGGCGGCGGTTTCGCATTCGCTACACTGGCAGGCGTATTCATGGCTATCCCCGGTGGTCAGTTCATGGGTCTGCTGTTCTACTTCCTGCTGTTCTTCGCAGCAGTAACATCCTCTACTTCCATTCTGGAAGGTACGGTTTCCTTCCTGGTTGAAGAAAAAGGTATGGAAAGAAAGAAAACACTGGTTATCGTATCCTGCATTATGTTCGTAATCGGTGTCTTCTACACACTGTCTCAGGTATTCATGAACCTGAAAGGTATCTGGATCTCCAAAGACGGTCTGCAGTTCCCTATCTTCGGCGACTTCCTGGAATACCTGACAGACAGACTGCTGCTGCCTCTGGGTGCATTCTTCACAACATTCTTCGTAGGTTGGATCTGGGGTACAGACAAATCCATCGAAGAAGCTACATCCGATGGCAAATTCAAATTCGGTCTGGCTCCCGTATATGCATTCATGGTTAAATTCATCGACCCTATCGTTATCGGTGTAATCATCGTTGCAGGTATGGTATTCGGTATGGCTATCTCCTAATCAGAGGATTTCGCAAATCGAATGTAAATTAAAAAATGACTTTAAGGTCGGAGGCTCCCCCTCCGACCTTTTTTCTATGTAATAAAGATTTTATAAATTCCTTCTCAAAAATCTGTTCAGATACTTTAACGATACTTTTCCGGCTTTTTAATAGTAATTAACGACTTTTTACGATATGCTTTTCCTATGGAAAAATGTAATTTTCTGGAAGAACATATCTTCTTTTTTCAGCACTTATGCGGCAGCCTGCAAAAAAAGCAAATTGGTCGACCCTGCTGCATATCTTTTGAAAGAAGGCAATCATCTATATCTTTCATATGCACTTCCGGAAAGGTACGCATCCAGAAAGCCCTTGTGCTTTCAAATCTTACGATTTTGTAAAGGAGGAATATGTATGTCTACAACTGAAAATCGTGCCGAGTTTGGTTCCACCCTAGGTTTCATTCTGTCTGCAGCAGGCTCTGCAGTAGGTCTGGGTAACATCTGGAAATTCCCCGGCAAAGCTTATGCCTGCGGCGGCGGTGCTTTCCTGATCATTTATCTGATCATCGTTGCAGTCGTTGGTACATCCGTAATGATGGCCGAATTTACAATCGGCCGTAAAACACACAAAAACGCAGTTGGTGCTATCCGTGAGCTGGGCGAAAAATGGTCCTGGATCGGCGGTCTGGGTATTCTGACCGGCTTCATCATCCTGTGCTACTACTGTCAGGTTGGCGGCTGGGCAATGTACTACATTGCCGGTTATATCATTGATGTACAGACCGTATGGGCAGATCCCATGGGCTACTTCCTGAACATGCTGGGTGCTAACGGCTTCCCTCTGGCTGCTCTGGTTTGGGGTCTGGTATTCCTGTTCCTGACAGCTTTTATCATCAGTCACGGTACAGCCGGCATCGAAAAAATGTCTACAATCCTGATGCCTATCCTGTTTGTTCTGCTGATTGGTCTGATGATCCGTGCATGTACACTGCCCGGTGCAGACGAAGGTCTGAAATATATGCTGAATGTAGACTTCTCTACCATTGATACAACAGCAATCCTGACAGCTCTGGGTCAGGCGTTCTTCTCCCTGTCCCTTGGTATGGGCGTTATGA
>JAUNCB010000112.1 GCA_030526765.1 Bacillota bacterium | reverse complement strand
AAAAAGGAAAGCATGAGAATAATGAACGCCTTGAATTTCTGGGAGATGCTGTGCTGGATATGGTGGTCAGCGAATATATGTATCGCCATTTTCCCAAAATGCCGGAGGGCGAGCTGACAAAACTGCGTGCAGCCGTGGTTTGTGAGGGTTCCCTTGCGGAATTATCCAGAAAACTGGGGGTGGGCAGATGCCTGCTGCTGGGAAAAGGAGAGGAAAGCACCGGAGGCAGAGAGCGGGATTCCATTCTGGCGGATGCTTTTGAAGCAATCATCGGTGCGATCTGTATTGATGGTGGAATGGAAGCTGCAACAAAATACATTAAAGGCTTCATGATTGCGCATATTGAGCATACGAAGAGCAATTTCCGTAATCTGGACTGTAAGACGCATCTGCAGGAAGTGATCCAGAAGATCAGCAAAGTCCCTTTGAAATATGAGATTGTTGATGAACAGGGACCGGACCATAATAAGGTCTTTGTAGCTGAGGTGACCCATGAGGGACAGCTTCTAGGAAGAGGCAGCGGCAAAAGCAAAAAAGAAGCGGAACAGAATGCAGCAAATGATGCGCTGGAGCGTATGAATTGACAAAAGAGGGAATAGATCCATGGATATGGAGCTATTCCTTTTTTGATGCAGGGAGAACTGTACGCGGGGGTTACAGTAACAGGGGATTATTAAGAATTATTAAGAATTTTGTAATACTATTTGCAGAGGGAAACTGATATAATGAATCCATAAAGAACAAGGGCTTCTGTTTTGGGAAACAGGAATGATGTATTCGGAAGGTAAGAGAATGCCGATATAAAAAGGAGGAAGGTATACTATGAATGAACAGCAGACAATGGAACTTGTAGAACAGCTTACAATGGCATTAAATGGTCCTGAGGGGGAGGAAATTCTGGCGGGGCTTGGAGTTATGGCAGGATTTTTATCCTTGATCCTTGCTTTTGTCGGGGTCGTATATATCATCAGTGTGATCGGTCAGTGGCGTATTTTCACAAAGGCAGGCGATAAAGGCTGGAAAGCGCTGATCCCTATATACAATGCTTATACAGAAATCAAACTGGTTTGGAATACAAAAATGTTCTGGATCATTATGGCACTCGGCGCAGTAGGTGCGCTGACAAACGGTGCGGAAGGCTTCCTTGCAATAATCGGCGGGCTGGTATCTCTGGCAGGTACGGTGCTGACGGTAATGGAAAAACATAAGCTGTCCCGTTCCTTTGGTCATGGGGTTGGCTTTACACTGGGGCTGCTTTTCCTGACGCCTGTTTTCTATCTGATTCTGGCGTTTGGTGGTTCCGAATATATTGTACCCGAATTGAATAGTGCAGAATAAACGGCTTTGGAAAAGAGAATAAATCGGATAAAGCAGGAGTGCAAATGGTTTGCGCTCCTGCGTTTTTTATTGTTGTATATATTCCTATCTTTTGATATGATAAAAAAATAAAGAATTTCTTTGAAAACAGGAAAAATACAAGAGATGATAGGAGATATCACATGGGCTTTCTCAGAAAGTTATTATCATATAAAAAGGTATGTATCCAGTGTCATGATAATCCGGATGCAGATGCGGTTGGTTCCGCCTTTGGTGTTTACCGTTATCTGCAGGCAAACGGAATAGAAGCGGATATTGTTTACGGCGGCACCCAGCGTATCAAAAAGAACAGCTTGAAAACAATGATACGGGAATGCGGCATTCCTGTTCGTCATGTGGAAAGCATTTCGGATTTTGATCTGCTGCTGACCATAGACTGCCAGTATGGCGAGGGGAATGTGCAGAAATTTCCTGCGGAAAAAGTAATGATCATTGACCACCATATTCAGGCGAGGGAACTGGACTGTGACTATATGATCTGCAGTGTGTTTCACAGCTGTGCAGCATTGGTTTATAAAATGCTCAAGGAGGAAGGATATCCGGTCAAAGAGGATCAGGGGCTTGTGGTTTCGCTTCTGTTTGGGCTTTATACAGATACGGCAGGCTTTGCGGATCTGTTTCATGCAGAGGATATTATTCTGCGGACAGAGCTGTATGAGGAGCAGCCTCTGTTTGATCGGCTGACAAAAATGAATATGTCTGTGGCGGAGCTGATGATCGCCAGTGATGCCATGTATCACCACTACCTGGATATTGAACGGGGCTTTGCACTGGTTGGTGCGCTGAAGTGTGATCAGAGTGTGTTGGGTATCATCGGTGACTTTATGATACAGGTGGATATGGTTCTGCTCAGTCTGGTTTATACCCAGGCGAATACAGGATATCAGCTGTCCATGCGTACCTGCCATGAGGGGCTGCGGGCCAATGAAATCATGGCATATCTCTGCGATGGGATCGGCAGCGGCGGCGGTCATGCAAGAAAGGCCGGCGGTCGGATCTGGCAGAAAAAAATGGAAGAAAAATACGGGACATCGGAAATTGGAGAAATCATGGAAAAACTGCTGTCTGAATATATCGATACGCATCCCTTTGATGCCTGATGTGATAAAGGCTGAAACGGTGCAGGGAAAACGGTTTTTGTTTCGTGTTTTAGGGTTTTATGCTATAATGAAAACAGTATTTTCCAGACAGAAGGAAGGTTCTTTAGAAAAATACAGAGATATTTCGGAAAAACAACTGTCGATAGAAATGGTTGTTTTTACAGGTTAGTTTATATTGGTGCAGGCAAAAGAAAAGATTCTGAGAAGGAGCGGGGACGAGTATGTTGAAGATTGAACAGAAAACAGAAGGAAATACAATGTGGATCAATGCTGTAGGCAGAGTGGATACGACAACAGCGCCGGAGCTGGAAGTGGTTATCAATGGCTGCGGCGAAGAGGTTCAGGAAATGATTATTGATATGGAACAGCTGGAATATATTTCTTCCGCAGGGCTCAGAGTAATTCTGAAGGCGCAGAAGATGATGAGCCGTAAGAATGGTCTGAAACTGAAAAATGTCAATGAAACGATCATGGAGATCTTTGATATTACAGGGTTCATTGATATTCTGACGATCGAATAAACAGAATTATTATGGAGGGATTTAGCATGGTTTTATTAAAACTGGTTGTTGCTACCCTGCTTCCGGTTTTTCTGGCTATCTTTTTTTGTCTGGCAGAGAATAAAAAAGAGAAAGGCTTTGCGCGTCTGCCTGAACGAGTCAAGCAGGTGATCATAGGGGTTTCCTTTGGTTGTCTGGCTGTTTTTTCAACAGAATATGGGATCGAAACGCAGGGTGTTATACTGAATGTACGAGATGCGGCACCGCTGACGGCGGGGCTTTTATTTGGTGCGCCTTCCGGTATTATTGCAGGGCTGATCGGCGGTGTGGAGCGCTGGTTTGCGGTATACTGGGGAGCGGGAGAGTTCTCCAGACTGTCCTGTACACTGGCAACGATCGTTGCGGGTCTCTTTGGTGGATGGATACGGGTCTTTTTGCTGGACAATAAAAGAGCTTCTTGGTTTTATGGGCTGGCTGTTGGTGTTACAACGGAAGTGCTGCATATGATCCTGCTCTTTATTACAAAAATGTCCACGGATATTGAGCGGGCGTTTTATGTGGTGCAGCATTGCTCCATGCCGATGATTATTGCAAACGGTGTTTCCGTTATGCTTGCGGCGATGGCAGTTTCCTTTATCCTGAAGGAAAGGCAGAGACCTGTCAGCAAGGATCCGGAAAAAATAAAAATATCCTACACCTTCCAGACCAGACTGATGGTTTGTGTGCTGCTGGCATTTTCCCTTACGGGCTTATTCACCTATACCATGCAGACAAAGATTGCGTACACGAATATAGACAGTTTGCTTTCCACCTGTATCGAGGACGTGAGGGAGGATATTATTTATTCTTCAGACCATAATCTGCTTACAGTGGTTCGTACGGTTGCGGCGGAGTTTTCAGAGGACGATAATATTGAAAACAGTGAGCTGGAATGGATCGCCGAGAAGCATGACCTGCAGGAGGTCAATATTGTTGACAGCAATGGTATTGTGATTGCAAGTTCGGCGAAGGAAGTCATTGGCTTCGATATGAAATCAAAAGAAGAAACGGCGGAGTTTATGCAGCTTCTGGATGGAGAAACCGAATTTGTGCAGGATCTGCGGACAAATTCCTTTGGGAATTCGGATGAAGGCCTTTGGAAATTTGCCGGAGCCTCTTTGCCGGGAGATCGCTTCATTCAGGTAGGCTATAAGGCGGAGCGTTTTCAGAAGGATATTGATATGGAGGTTTCCGGTGCGGCAAAAAACCGTCATGTCGGCAAAACCGGCTGTAATATCATCTGTAATGCGGAAGGCGTTGTTGTCAGTGACAGAGGGGAAATGATCGGTGAGAAAATCGATCTGAAATCCTTTGGCGGCGGGAATACCGAGGAGGGCGTTCGCTTTGAGGCGGAAATACATGGAGAAGAAGTATTCTGCATGTACAGTCGTAGCGAGGGCTATTACATTGTTTCGGTATTGCCGCAGAAAGAAGGGATGTTTACCCGTGATGTAGCGCTTTATCTGCTGCTGTTTATGGAATTGCTTGTATTCGCTACATTATTTGCGCTGATCGCATATCTGGTTAAGAAGATCGTTGTGGATAATATTCGCAGAGTCAATGAATCTCTGGGACAGATCACAGGCGGCAATCTGGATGTAAAGATCAATGTGCGTACCAATGAAGAGTTTGCATCGCTTTCGGATGATATCAACTCTACGGTTATCACATTGAAAAGATATATTGAAGAAGCGGCGGCAAGGATCGATCAGGAATTGCTGTTTGCGAAGAAAATTCAGCATTCGGCGCTTCCTTCTGTATTCCCGCCTTATCCGAATCGGAAGGATTTCGGTATTTATGCGATGATGGATACAGCGAAAGAGGTCGGCGGCGATTTTTACGATTTCTATATGCTGGGGGAAGATAAACTGGTGTTTATCATTGCCGATGTATCCGGGAAAGGGATTCCTGCGGCAATGTTCATGATGACGGCAAAGACATTGATCAAAAGCTACACGGAAAGCGGTGCGGAGGTCAATGATGTATTTACCATGGCAAATAATAAGCTGTGTGAAAGCAATGAAGCGGAAATGTTTGTTACGGCGTGGATGGGTATTCTGGATCTGCGAACAGGGGTAATCACTTATACCAATGCAGGGCATAATCCACCGGTTTTACGCAAAAAGAACGGTACCTTTGCGTATTTCAAATCGAAGGGAGAT
>JAUNCB010000111.1 GCA_030526765.1 Bacillota bacterium | reverse complement strand
CGGATTTATCGGATCTGTTAATCATATCCATTGGCATCAGATAAGATCCCTAAGAAAAGCAAGCACAAAAAAGCCGCAGGTGTATCCACCTGCGGCAGTTTGGTTTTAAGTAGGCTGAAATTATTTCAGTGTTACTTTAGCGCCAACTTCTTCCAGTTTAGCTTTGATTGCTTCAGCATCTTCTTTGGAAGCCTGTTCTTTCAGAACCTTGGGAGCGCCGTCTACAGCTTCTTTCGCTTCTTTCAGGCCCAGACCTGTTACTTCACGAACAACTTTGATTACTTTGATTTTTTCTGCGCCAACTTCTGTCAGTTCAACGTCGAATTCTGTTTTTTCTTCTTCAGCTGCTGCTGCGGGGCCAGCTACTACTGCTACGCCTGCTGCTGCGGATACGCCAAATTCTTCTTCTGCTGCTTTTACCAGATCATTCAGTTCCAGTACTGTCAGTTCTTTTACTGCTGCGATGATTTCTTCGATTGTCAGTTTTGCCATTGTAAAGCACCTCCGATAATATTTAGGTTAGTTTTTTCTCAATTATTGATTGGGTTCGCCGCCCTATGCGGCGATCATGCTGCGGATTGAATTATTCTGCAGCTGCATCTTTCTTCGCGATCTGATCGATAACACGAGCGAAAGAGGACATGGGGGATTTGAAGCTGCCCAGCAGTTTGGAGAGCAGAACTTCTCTGGAAGGGATGTCAGCGATCAGCTTCATACCTTCTGCGTCATAAACAACGCCTTCTACTACACCTGCTTTGAATTCCAGTTCTTTTACGTTTTTAGCAACTTTGTTCAGCACTGCTGCACCTGCTGTTGCATCTTCGTAAGAGAAAGCGAAAGCACTGGGGCCTGCCAGGAACTGGTCCAGACCTTCAAACTGTGTGCCCTGAATTGCGAAGTGTACCATTGTGTTTTTGTAAACTTTATAATCAACACCTGCTTCTCTGAGCTGTTTTCTCAGTGCAGTGTCCTGTTCTACAGTCAGGCCTCTGGCGTCAACCATAACAACGGAGGTTGCCTTTTCCAGCTTTTCTTTGATTTCGTTTACGATAACCTGCTTCTGTTCCACTTTTGCCATTGTTTCCTTACACCTCCTTAAAATCCTACTTTTTTTCAAAATGTCATTGAAAAAAGCCTCTTTGCACATAGACAAAGAGGCTCAAAAGCTCATTAGCAATTTCCCTCGGCAGGATTTACACGGCGAACCGCTACCGGCTGTCTACGGCAATATACGATTTTTTCTATCAACCCGTTTATTTTAAACCATAAACAAGCTCCTGTCAAGAGATTTCCGGAAATTATTCGGAAATTTTTGCAGGGTTTACTTTTACGCCAGGGCCCATTGTTGTTGTCAGTGTTACGCTCTTCAGGTACTGACCTTTAGCTGCCTGGGGTTTTGCTTTTATAACTGCACTCATCAGAGTCTGGAAGTTTTCTGCCAGTTTTTCAGAACCGAAAGATACCTTGCCTACGGGCACATGAATGATGTTTGTTTTATCCAGACGGTATTCGATTTTACCAGCTTTGATGTCGTTGATTGCTTTTGTAACATCCATTGTTACTGTGCCGGCTTTAGGGTTGGGCATCAGGCCTTTGGGACCCAGTACACGACCCAGTCTACCAACAACGCCCATCATATCGGGTGTTGCTACTGCAACGTCGAAACCGAACCAGTTTTCATTCTGAATCTTGGGAATCAGATCTTCTGCGCCTACGAAATCCGCACCAGCTGCCAGAGCTTCTTCAGCCTTTGCACCTTTTGCGAATACCAGAACACGAACTGTTTTACCTGTACCGTGAGGAAGAACTACGGCACCACGAACCTGCTGATCGGCATGTCTGCCGTCAACGCCCAAACGAATATGCGCTTCTACTGTCGCATCAAATTTTGTTGTAGATGTTTTCTGTACCAGATCGATTGCATCTGCTGTATCATACAGCACTGCTCTATCTACGAGTTTCGCTGCCTCGCTATATTTTTTACCTCTTTTCACTTTCGTGACCTCCTTATGTGGTAGTATCGGGAGAATTCCCTCCCACTTCTATACGCCGTAAATTTATGTCAGATTTGTAATATTGGAAATTTTCGGCTTATTCTTCAACAGTGATGCCCATGCTTCTTGCTGTGCCGCAGATCATTCTGTAAGCTGCATCAACGTCAGCTGCATTCAGATCGGGCATTTTCATTTCAGCGATTTCCATTACTTTTGCCTTAGGCAGTTTTGCAACCTTTGTTTTGTTAGGTGTACCGGAACCGGATTCGATACCAGCTGCTTTTTTCAGCAGAACTGCTGCGGGGGGTGTTTTTGTAATGAAGGAATAGCTTCTGTCCTGGTATACTGTAATTACTACAGGGATGATCAGACCAGCCTGAGAAGCTGTTTTTTCGTTGAACTCTTTGCAGAAGCCCATGATGTTCACACCATGCTGACCCAGTGCGGGACCAACAGGAGGAGCGGGTGTTGCCTTCGCTGCGGGGATCTGTAATTTAATATAACCTGTTACTTTCTTTGCCATGATGGCACCTCCTATAAATGTGGTAATTAGCGGGGATTTTCCCTCCCACTCGGCAGCTCTTACTGCCGTTTAACAAACAATTAACTTTTTCAGAAGCTTTTTATCAAAGCTTATCGATCTGAGCGAAATCAAGCTCTACCGGTGTCTCTCTGCCAAAGATGGAAAGACTTACGACCAGCGTCTTCTTATTGGTATTGATCTCTTTGATCTGACCAACAGATTCCGCAAAAGGACCTGTAGCAACGCGAACTGTGTCGCCAACTTCTACATCCAGATTTTCCACCTCGCCGCCGATACCCATTGCACGCACTTCTGCGTCTGTCAGGGGTACAGGCTTGGAGCCCGGACCAACGAAGCTTGTTACGCCTCTTGTGTTACGAACGACATACCATGTCTCGTCATTCATGATCATATTCAGCAGTACATAACCGGGGAAAACCTTGCGCTGCACTGTTTTTTTCTGGCCGTCCTTCATCGTTTCCACAACGTCCTGCAGGGGAACGCTTACTTCAAAGATCTGATCCTGCATCCCTCTGTTTTCTACTGTTTTTTCGATGTTGGCTTTTACTTTGTTTTCATACCCGCTGTAGGTATGAACAACGTACCATCTTGCTTCGGCAGACACTTCTCTGGTTTCCTCAGCCTTATTGATTTCTTCAGACATTTGAACCATCCTTTTTCCTATTCGTATTTACTATCAACCTAACAGACCAATGATCACGCCATAGCCGGCATTGAATACCGTATCCATGCAGAAGATAATAGCGCCGATGATCAAGGATGTGACAACAACGGTTACTGTTTTCTTAGCAACCTCGGGGCGGCTAGGCCACACGATTTTTTTGAACTCCGCTTTATAATCAGCGAAAGTGTCCTTGTCATTGTCTTTCTTTTTTGCTGTTTTTGCCTGAGGAGCTGGCTTCGTTTGCTTTTCTTCGTTCGTTTGGTTTGTGATGTTCTTTTCTTCCAATACGTTCACTCCTTAACTTCGGAATGTCTCACACAAAATTATTTTGTTTCTTTGTGCATTGTGTGAGCTTTGCAGAACTTACAATACTTTTTGATTTCCATTCTGTCAGGCATAACTTTTTTGTCCTTCGTTGTGCTGTAGTTTCTCTGTTTGCACTCTGTGCAAGCCAAGGTAATTCTTGTTCTCAAGATTTTCACCTCCGTCTCTGATGAATGTTGTTTACATTTTCTTTTCTGTGCCGCATCCTATCAGCACACAAAAAAAAGACCTGCGTCTTCTGATACAGAATATCATAAGGGGGGTCTCATTGTCAATAAAAATTCCGGGAAAACCCGTACTTTATGGGGTTTTCCCAGTTTTTTCTTTTTCAGCCGTCTTTTTTAGGCAAATTTGAGCAAAAATCACTGCTGCTGCATATATTCCTCCAGCGCCAGTGCCAGCTGATCGGGACAGCTTGTGGTTCTTCTGCCGCAGGTGATGCCCTTCAGGCGTTTTGCCGCCTCCTGAGGAGCCATGCCCTCTGCCAGTGCTGCAATACCCTTATGGTTGCCGTCGCAGCCGCCCAGAAAACTGATATTTTTTACCACGCCATCCTCCACATCAAATTCAATGCGGACAGCGCAGATGCCTTTTGTATTATATTTTACATGCATCGTGATTTCCTCCTGTTATTCTACTCTGCCAGACAGAATATCATATCTTTCCCCAAAAGGCAATGTTATTTGCGGCCTTTTCCGATGAAATAAGTAAGAAAGAAGAGTACTGCCGCTGTCAGCACCATGGTCGCCCCGGCAGAGGTGCCGAAATGATAGGATATTCCCAGTCCGACCACAGAGGATATCAGCCCGAAGGCCGTTGCCGTCCAGTGATAGCTCCTTGCTGTCACGGTTATATTTCTGGCTGCTGCCGCAGGCAGGATCAGCAGGGAGTTGATCATCAGAATGCCCACCCAGCGGATCGACACCATGACCGCCGCCGCCACCATGATCACAAAAATATTTTCCACCAGCATGACTCTTACCCCTCTGCTTGCCGCCAGAGAGCGGTTCACGCTCAGAAGAAGCAGCTGATTATACAGCACCGCCCACAATGCGTATGCCGCCGCCAGAACAACAGCGATGGTGATCAGATCTGTTTTCCCAACGGTCAGAATATCGCCAATTAAATAGGAAGAATATTTTGCAAAGCCGCCGCTGGCAGAGAGGATCACGATCCCCAGTGCCATGGCTGCCGAGGAAAATACACTGATAACGGTATCCGAGGAAACCAGATTTGCCGCCTTCACCTTCGTAATGACCAGACCGAGGAAGATCCCGAAGGCAAGCATCGCCAGAAGAGGATCCTCCATCCCCAGCAATACCCCCAGACCAATGCCTGTAAAGGCACTGTGCCCCAGTGCATCAGAGAAGAATGCCATCTTGTTATTCACCGCCATGGTTCCCAGAAGGGCAAACAAGGGGGCAATCAGGATCGCCGCCAGAAAGGCATTGCGCATAAAATCATATTCAAACATAGAAACGATCATTTCCACGCTTACACCTCCCCAAGCTGAAACCCGAAGGCTTCCCGAAAGGCTTCCGTTTTGAACACATCATCGGCTTCACCTTCCGCCACAACCGTTTTATCCAGCAGAACAACTTTATCCGCATATTTGCGGATCAGCCCCAGATCATGGGACACCAGAAGCACAGCCATATGCTGCTTATCCCGCAGCTCCAT
>JAUNCB010000110.1 GCA_030526765.1 Bacillota bacterium | reverse complement strand
AATGTTGCACTGGATCCGCTGCTGATTGCAGAGGAAAACGACCCCGAGGAGACACAGAAGACCTTTACAACCCTGTGCGAATATTTCCCGGAGCTGAAGCTTTCCGAGCTGCAATATCATGTGACTGTTGATCCGGCAACGGGAAAGATCAACACACCGACCCACTGGAAATATCTTGTGAAAAGCATAGATCGGGATCTGAAGGAGGAACTGGAGAAAAAGGACCTTCTGGGGGTTTATTTCGAGCAGACCAGTAAACGCTCCTACCCGCTGAAAACATTGGCATGTCACCTGATCGGATTTAATAACACATGGGGGCTGGAGGGGTATTATAACGATGAAATGACCGGTATCCCCGGACGCTCCTTTATCCTTTATCAGGGGGCAGATACGGTGACCTATCAGGACTATGCGGCTGTGGACGGCAGCACCATCGTAACAACACTGGACTATACCATACAGCAGTATGCGGAGCAGGCAGTGAAGGAATCCATGGAACGCTGGCCTGCCCAGAATGTGGCGGCAATGGTGATCGACCCGAATACGGGAGAGATCTATGCTATGGCGGCGGCAGATGTCTTTGATCTGAATGATCCCGATGAACCTCTGGCACTGGCAGATGAAACCTTTGCAGAAGCATGGAATGTCATGACGGACGAGGAGAAGAGCAAATACCTGAACACCACATGGAGAAATTTCTGTGTCAGTGATACCTATGAACCGGGCTCAATTTATAAGCCGCTGGTGGTTGCAGCAGCACTGGAGGAGGGTGTGATCGATAAAAACAGCACCTTCTACTGCGGCGGCAGGATCAATGTAAGCGGAACAGATATCAACTGCCATCTGCGCAGCGGCCACGGTACTGTTTCCGTGGAAGAGATCATGGCTTATTCCTGCAACCCCGGGGTGATTCAGATCGCCCAGAAACTGGGAGCAGAGAAGATATATAAATATCAGCGAGAATATGGCTTTGGCAGTAATACAGGCATAGATCTGCCTGGCGAGGTAAGTGCTGCAGGCTGGGGGCTGCATGAGCTTTCAGCGATCGGGCCCACAGAGCTGGCAACGATAGCTTTCGGTCAGGGCTTTAACTGTACCTCGATTCAGATGATCACAGCCTTTTCTGCGCTGATCAACGGCGGGAATATCGTACAGCCTCATGTGGTATCCCAGATCGTGGATGATTCGGGTGCAGTTGTTATGGAGCAGGATACAGAGATCGTTCGCAGAGTGATTTCTCAGAAAACATCGGATTATGTCCGCACTGCTCTGAAGGCTACGGTTGATTATGGTACAGGCAGAAAGATCGATATCCCCGGTTACTCCATTGGCTGTAAAACAGGGACAGCCGAGCAGGGGAACCGTTCCAGAAATGACCTCTGGACTTTGACCCATATGGCATATTTCCCTGCGGAAAACCCGCAGTATCTGGTATATTCGGTGATCCATCTGCCGGAGGGCTATGCAGATGGGGTGCAGACCACAGCCACCATGACAAAGCAGCTGATGGAAAGCATCATTAAATATAAGAATATGGAGCCTACGGAAACCGAGGAGGAAGCAAGTGTTCTGGCGAAGGGCAAAACAGTAAAAATGCCGGATTATGTTGGCAGCAGCACCTATCATGTAACCATGGATCTGGAAGGCCGCGGACTAAGATATAAAGTGGTCGGCACGGGCAATGCCATCACCAATCAGGTGCCAAAGGGCGGCACAGAGGTAGAGGTTGGCAGTGAGGTCATCCTGTATGTTGAAAAAACGGAGGATGACAGCGGCAAGGTGAAGGTGCCCGATGTTATGGGCAAAAGCTACAGCGATGCAGTATCTGCCCTTTCGGAAGCGGGCTTTGAGGTGATCTTTGAAGGTGAGATCGGCAACAGCTATGTAACGGCACAGGAGCCGAAGCACGGTGTTTCCGTAGAACGGGACAGCGAGGTAAAAATTACGCTGACCAAGCGGGAAGAGACAGAAACAACAGAATAAACATAAATCCCCTGCATGAAGGAATAAACTTTAGTTAAAACGAGGCAGGGGATTTTTTTATGGAAAAACCGACCATTGGAGAAAAGAAAAGGCTTCTGTTCTTTTTGGGCTGCGCTTTGTTTGGCTATCTGCTTCTGATGGGCAGAATCTGTTTTATTGATTTTTTTCAGAGTGAAGCCCTGCAGGAGCTTGCCTATGAGCAGCAGACAAGAGATCGCCTCATTACACCGAACAGAGGGGCGATTCTGGATAGAAACGGAACGGGGATCGCGCTGACAGAAACGGTCAATGCAGTCAGTGTGATTCCGGTGCAGGTGAAGAAGAAGGAGGAGACTGCCCGTTTTCTTTCCGAAAAGATGGAGCTGGAATATGACGCAGTATTGGAAAAGATCGAACAGAAGGTGGCACTGGTGCGGATCGCCGCCAAGGTAGAGCCTGCACTGGCGGCGGAGATCAGGGCGGCGGATTATCCCGGGGTGAAGGTGGATGAGGATGTGCGGCGGATCTATCCCTATTCCACTCTGGCAGCGCAGGTCATCGGTTTTGTGGGAAAGGATAATCAGGGGATCGTTGGACTGGAAGCGAAATATGACAGCCTGCTGGAGGGGAAAGAAGGAAAGATCCTGACACAGACAGATTCCAGAGGGAATGAGGTAAACAGTGAGCAGGAGCGGATCCCCCCTGTAGACGGGAAAAATCTGGTTACGACAATCGATGTGGTGCTGCAGCAGTATGCGGAGCAGACCATTGCAAAGGCGGTGGAAGCGAAGGGGGCGAAAAAGGGGCTTATCATTCTGATGAATCCGCAGAACGGAGAGATCTATGCCATGGCAAATGAGCCGACCTTTGATCTGAATGAGCCCTTTGTCATCAATGATGCAGCGCTTTTGGCTGAGTGGGAGGAACTGTCGGAAAAGGAGCGAAATGATTCACTGAACCGTATGTGGCGAAATGCAGCCATCCATGATACCTATGAGCCGGGCAGTACCTTTAAGATCATTACCTCTTCGGCAGGGCTGGAGGAGCAGGTGGTCACACCGGAAAGCCGTTTTTACTGCAGAGGCTTCCATGTGGCGGGAGACAGACAGATCAAATGCTGGCGGTATCCCCGTACCCATGGGTCGGAAAGCTTTGTGGAGGGCGTACAGAATTCCTGTAATCCTGTTTTTATGGAGATCGGGGAACGTCTGGGAGCGGAAACCTTTCTTGCCTATATGGAGAAATTCGGTTTTGCGGAAAAAACAGGAGTGGATCTGGCAGGGGAGGCGGCAGGGATCATCCATAAGGCGGAAAATATTGGCCCTGTGGAACTGGCGACCATGAGCTTCGGTCAGTCCTTTCAGATCACACCACTGCAACTGCTGCGGGCAGCCTCTGCCATTGTCAATGGAGGAAGACTGATCACACCCCATTTCGGGAAGGGGATCGGGGATGAAAACGGGCAGATAGCGGAACCCTTTCATTATGAAGAAGGAGAGCAGATCATTTCCCGGGAAACGGCGGAAACGATGAAAACCATTCTGGAAAGCGTTGTGTCAGAGGGAACGGGCAGCAAAGCATATATTCCCGGGTATCGGATCGGCGGAAAAACAGCAACCTCGGAAAAATTACCCCGCCGCAGCGGGAAATATATTGCCTCGTTTATGGCCTTTGCGCCTGCGGAGGATCCGCAGATCATGGCACTGGTGCTGATCGATGAGCCGCAGGGAGTATACTATGGAGGCACTGTGGCGGGGCCTGTTATGCAGGAGCTGCTGCAGAACATTCTGCCTTATCTCGGTGTTCAGCCGATATACAATGAAAAGGAGGCGGAGGCTGCGGCCGAAATGCAGAGCATTGTGCCTGATCTGAAGGGGATGCAAAAAGAGGAAGCAAAATATACGCTCCTGCAGGCAGGGCTTCTGGCAGAGGTGGAAACGGAGGGGGATGCAGTGGAAAGACAGATGCCCCCTCCCGGTGAAACAGTGAACCGCGGCACGAAGATATTGCTGTATTTCCAATAGAATTTTGTAGGTTTTTCCAAGAAAAGATGGGGAAAAAACTTGGGTTTATCGGATAATTGTGGTATACTTTAAAATGGTTTCGTATGGGGTGACCTAGGACGATATTGGAAAGGAGGCTGTATCTTGAAACTGAAACAGCTTTTAGAAGGCATTTCCTATGAAGTGCAGCAGGGAACAACAGAACTGGAAATATCCGATCTGCAGTATGATTCCCGTAAGGTAGAAAAAAATAGTCTGTTTGTTTGTATCACAGGCTTTCAGACAGACGGACATAAATATATCCCTATGGCGGTGGAAAAGGGCGCAGCGGCGCTTCTTTGTGAGCATAGGGTGGAAAATGTGCCTGCGGATGTTACCGTCATTGTAACGGAAAACAACCGCATCGCGCTGGCGGCGGCATCTGCCAACCTGTATGGCCATCCCGCAGCCGAAATGAATATGATCGGCGTAACGGGGACAAACGGTAAAACATCCACCACCTATCTGATGAAATCTATTCTGGATCGGGCAGGGAAAAAGGTAGGTATCGTGGGCACCATTGAAAACCATATCGGGGATGTGGTGCTGAAAACAGAACGAACTACACCGGAATCCAAGGAGCTGCAGGCATTGTTCCGCAGGATGCAGCAGGAGGCTGTGACGGATGTGGTGATGGAGGTTTCCTCCCATTCTCTGGATCTGCATCGGGTGGATGGGATTGCCTTTGATGTGGCGATTTTTACGAATCTGACCCAGGATCATCTGGATTATCATATTACAATGGAAAACTACAAAGCGGCAAAGGGGCTGCTTTTTGCACGGGCGGCAAACAGTGTCATCAATATGGATGATGCCGCCGGTGCTTATATGAAAGAAAAAAGCAAGGGTGCGGTGCTGACCTTTGGCGTGAATACAGAGGCGGAGCTGATGGCGGAAAAGATCCATATTTCCGCAGAGGGCACAGCTTTTGATATGGTATGGCAGGGAGAAAGATATCCCGTCAGACTGGCTACACCCGGCAGATTCAGTGTTTATAATGCGCTGGGTGCGGCAGGGGCTTGTCTGGCACTGGGGCTTCCCGTGGAAATGATTGCCGCAGGGCTTTCTGAAAACGAGGGTGTTTCCGGCAGATTTCAGACGGTTCGCAGCAAAAAAGGCTGTCAGGCGGTGGTGGATTATGCCCATACGCCCGATGGTTTGGAAAATGTGCTGAAAACAGCCAATGAATTTGTAAAAGGCAAGCTGATCGCAG
>JAUNCB010000109.1:4821-5281 GCA_030526765.1 Bacillota bacterium | reverse complement strand
CCTGCCAAAAGGATCAGTGTGGGAAACCGCCCATTACAGGGCACAAAAACATTCGTTAAAATGGCGATCAGCCGCTCTCTGGGGGATTCCATGATACGGCAGGCAGTGACCCCTGCCGCATTACATCCAAAGCCCATACACATGGTCAGTGCCTGCTTGCCGTGTGCCCCCGCCCGCTGAAAAATGCCATCCAGATGAAAGGCAATGCGTGGCAGAAGCCCGAAATCCTCCAGAAGGGTAAAAAGCGGAAAAAAAATCGCCATGGGCGGCAGCATGACCGCTGTTACCCAGCTGACCGTCAGATAAACCCCATCCATCAGCAGACTCTCCAGCCAGATCGGTGCGCCTAGGGAAAGCAATCCCTGCCGAAAAAATACTCCCCAATGCCGCATGGTCTGCATCAGAAAATCCGAAGGCACATTTGCCCCTGCCACTGTGAGCCAGAACACGCCGCCCAGAA
>JAUNCB010000109.1:0-4811 GCA_030526765.1 Bacillota bacterium | reverse complement strand
GTGAGCAGGATCCGATCCAGTTTTTCTGTAAGTCCGCCCCCTTTTTCTTCTTTTCTCACCACTCCATCGCAGATCTCCTTTGCCCGTTCCAGAAAGGCAAGGGAGCGCTGCTCCCGAAATGCCTCCGTCATACACCCCTCCGCTGTATCCGGCGCAAAAGACCAGTCGATTCCCTTGGGCTGTATACGGCGGTGTCCTTCCGCTATCCCCAGCAGCAGCCGCTTCAGCTCTGTCAGCCCCACACCCGTTCTTGCTGCCATCGGAATCACAGGCACCCCCGTCATACTCTGCAGCCGCTTATGGTCGATAACAATGCCGTTTTTCTCCGCCTCATCCGTCAGATTCAGGCAAAGCACCACATTTTTCGTCAGCTCCATCACCTGCAGTGCCAGCGGCAGATTTCGCTCCAGAGAGGTAGCATCCAGCACAACCACCGTAATATCCGCACCGCCGTGACAGATAAACTCCTTCGCTGCCCGCTCCTCTGCGGATTCGGAAAATAAGGAATAGATCCCCGGCAGGTCATACAGCTCTGCCGTCCATTCCCCCAGGGAAAAAATCCCCTTGGCATTTCCCACCGTTTTTCCCGACCAGTTTCCCGTATGCTGCTTCAAGCCTGTCAGTGCATTGAATACCGTACTTTTTCCTGTATTGGGGTTGCCTGCCAGCCCAATGCGCAGCCGTTTCTCAGCCATTGTCCGCCACCTCCACAGAAATATTTTCTGCGTCCCGATCCCGCAGTGCAATCAGGGTATCCTTCACCCGATACACCCGCGTTCCGCCGCCCATACACGCATACAGCGGCAAAACCCGACTGCCTCGGAAAAACCCCAGATCAAACAGGCGAAAGCGATCCTCCCCCTGCACCTCCTGCACCCTGCAGGCATACCGCAGCGGAATCTCTGTGATCTTTTTTGCGCCACGCATACCAGTTCCCCCTTTCGGGCTGTTATGGTCAATATATCCATAAAAGAAGGATTCTGTGCCTGAACCATGGTCTTCCCAAAGAAAAAAGCCTGAGGCATAAGCCTCAGGCTGTGTTTGCTGTACAAACCGTTTTTATCAGATTCTTTCTTTGAATACATCTACCTTATCCAGTCTTTCCCAGGGCAGATCCAGATCTGTTCTGCCAAAGTGACCGTATGCAGCCACCTGTTTGTAGATCGGTCTCAGCAGATCAAAGTTTTTGATGATTGCTGCAGGACGCAGGTCAAAGTTTGCATTTACGATTTCTGTGATTTCATCATCGGAGATCTTACCTGTACCGAATGTATTTACCAGTACGGAAACGGGTTTTGCAACACCAATGGCATAAGCAACCTGTACCTCACATTTTGTAGCAATACCGGAGCCTACGATGTTTTTCGCAACGTGTCTTGCTGCATAGCAGGCGGAACGGTCAACCTTTGTGGGATCTTTGCCGGAGAATGCGCCGCCGCCGTGCGCTGCATAACCGCCGTAGGTATCTACGATGATCTTTCTGCCTGTCAGACCGGAGTCACCCATGGGACCGCCGATAACGAATCTGCCTGTGGGGTTGATGTAGTATTTTGTGTTTTCATCCAACAGCTCTGCGGGGATCACTTTTCTTACTACATTTTCGATGATATCCTTTTCGATCTGACTGTGCTCCACATCGGGATCATGCTGAGAGGATACAACAACGGTATCTACTCTTACGGGCTTATCGTCTACATATTCCACTGTCACCTGAGCTTTGCCGTCGGGACGCAGGTAAGCCAGTGTGCCGTTTTTACGCACTTCTGTCAGTCTTCTTGTCAGCTTGTGGGACAGGGAGATAGGCAGAGGCATCAGTTCTTCTGTTTCGTCACATGCAAAACCGAACATCATACCCTGGTCGCCTGCACCTGTATCAAATTCGCTGTTATCTTCTCCTGTTTTGTTTTCCAGAGAGTGGTCAACACCCAGTGCGATATCGGGGGACTGACCGTGAATTGCAGTCAGCACGGAGCAGGTTTCGCTATCGAAGCCGTATTTTGCTCTGGTATAGCCGATTTCTGTCAGTGTTTCTCTGACGATTTTTTCTACATCCACATATGCTTCTGTGGTGATTTCGCCCATAACCATGATCATACCTGTTGTGGTGCATGTTTCACAAGCTACGCGGGAATGGGGGTCTTTTGCCAGCAGTGCGTCCAGCACGCCGTCGGAAATCTGGTCACAGATCTTATCGGGATGTCCTTCTGTAACAGATTCGGAAGTGAATAATCTTCTGCTCATTGTTCTGTTCTCCTTTTTTTAACGCAATTTTTTTCCAACTGTAAATAAAGTTTCTAAGGAGAGACTACAAAGAAAACCAATTCGTAAACAATAGCGGTCAGTTTTCCTCACTTCGTTTCGGAAACCGCTATCCTTCGTCCTCATTCGTCGCTCCTGCAACCTGCGGTCACATAGTCGCTTCTCATAAACGAGGACTCAGCCGCTACTTGGTTTTCTCCGCTTTTCAACAAAAAAATAACCCCAGCAGGGGTCTTCTAATGTAATCTCATCTTCCGCAAATTATGCGGGGGAATTGGCACCGATGCGTTTCCGCCGGTTGCCGGGTGTCACAGGGCCCTGTCCCTCAACCACTCTTGATAAGTCCTTTATTTACTTTCTGCGATATTGTATCAAGGTTACACCCTCCTGTCAACAATATTTTCACAGAAAAAAAGACCATCTTCGAAGTTTGCCAGTTTGCATAGGGAACTCCTCGAAAATGGTCGATTTTCCGTGATTTTTCTGATATCAGAGATCCTTTTCATTGATGAAAACACCGCTGTACTGGGGCAGACCGAACCGCTCCATAAACCACTGACATTTGCAGAGGAACAGATAATAGATATTCAGCCCACAGCCATGCAGACTTTCAAAATTTCCCTGTCCCTTGGAAAGGAGGATATCAGCCTCCGCCATGGCCTGCTTCGCTTCCGCCGAAAGCCAGGGAAGATATGTCCCTGCGATATTGGTACCATTGGGAATGACTCTGCCGCAGGCTCCGATCCCCACCTGCAGGGCATCCTCCATGGTAGCATCATTCAATACAGGCTCGCCACGAACGATGATCGTCCGTTCTATAGCAGGGTACTTCGCCCCGATCGTTTCCAGGAGCAGTTTATCCAGAACGATCTCGCCGCAGTTGTCAGTCATATAAACCAGTTTTCCTGCTGTTTGCAGATTCTTCGTCAACTTTTTATATGTATCCTCGGAAAGAGGCAGGGTCTCCGCCTGTTCCAGAAATTCTATGAGTTTTGCATCATCCACACTGTCCATGGCGCCAAAATCAATGAAATTGCCGATCTGGGCAAACCGCAGTGCCAGTGCCAGAGGGTCTGTCGCTTTTCCGATCCTGCTTCTGATCTCCGCTTCTTTTTCCAGCATCATGGCGTTATAGCCCTTTTTCAGTTCTTCAAAGCTGAAGGGCTTGCCAAAATACTCCTCATGAAGCCTACCGATATAGGAAAGGAGGACTGGCGCAGGTTCTTCTGCCGCACCCTCTGCAATGATGCCCAGCACCTTCCCCAGATATTCCGCCTTTTTCTCCTCATCGGGATACTTTTTGATATTTTCCGCCTGTCTTTTTACCAGACAATGCATACATTCTGCGCTGACCTTCATCTTCCGTCCCCCCTCAAAATAGGCAGAAGCATTTCTCCCCATACTTCCACCAGCCTTTCCAGCTTCCATGCCGCATTGGCAGGACTGGTGGAGGGCATCCTTTCCGCCTGTATCCCCAACCGCTTTTCCTGATGCTTTACATATAATTTATGGGATGTGCCTCCATTACAGAGAATGGGGATATTCCCTGTTACTGCAAAGATCCGCTCCAGATCTGCCGGCTCCACATTCCGTATGCTGCTGTCACTGCTGCCGATGATATCACAGCTATGGATCACATCATGGAGCGCAATATGATTTCGCAGCAAAAAGGCTTTCTTTTCCGCTACGGTTTCGGGCACCTTCTCCTGCAGCACCGCCGCCAGCATTTTCCAGAAGCGATTCTGCGGATGTCCGTAATAAAATCCGACCTCTCTGGATTTTCTGGAGGGTGCCGTTCCCAGAATCAGCACCCTGCTGTTTTTATCGCAGACAGGAGCGAATTCCTGTGTCACCCGCTCCCATTTCTTTTCTTTTTCCATTTTATCAATCTTCCTTCAGCCACTTTGCCGCATCCAGTGCATGGTAGGTGATCAGGATGGAGGCACCAGCACGCTTCATGGCAATCAGGTTTTCCATTACGATCCGTTTTTCATCGATCCAGCCCATCTGTGCTGCCGCCTTAACCATGGCATATTCTCCGCTGACATTATATACGGCAATGGGCAGATCAAACCGCTGTGCTGCCGCCTCCAGCACATCCAGATATGCCAGCGCAGGCTTCACCATGACCATATCTGCGCCCTCTTCGATATCATCTGCGATCTCTCGCAGAGCTTCCTTCTTATTGCAGAAATCCATCTGATAGGAGCGTCTGTCTCCAAACTGAGGGGCAGAATGGGCTGCATCCCGAAAAGGACCGTAGTAGGCAGAGGCAAATTTTGCACTGTATGCCAGAATCGGGATATGCTTGAACCCATTTTCATCCAGCGCACTGCGAATCGCTGCAACCCGTCCGTCCATCATATCGGAGGGTGCAATGATATCTGCGCCCGCTTCCGCCAGTGTCACGCTCATTTTCGCCAACAGCGGCAATGTTTCATCATTCAGGATATGACAGCCATCCACCAGCCCGCAGTGTCCATGGGAGGTATATTCGCACAGGCATACATCCGCAATGACCAGCAGCTCCGGATCATGTTTCTTGATTTCTC
>JAUNCB010000108.1 GCA_030526765.1 Bacillota bacterium | reverse complement strand
GATGCAGCTTTCTCAGGAGGAGCTGGAAGAGCATCCTGCGGAGGATCTGCCTTCTCTTATCGTGGCCTTTATCCCGATTGCGGCAATTTTTGCAGCGTTTAACGGACTGCACCTGCCCATGGAAACATCGGTGATGGTGGGGGTGGTTCTGGCAGTGGTGCTGATGTTCGGGAAAGTGAAAAACGGCTGGATGGAGGTATTCAACAGAGGGGCAGCGGACACAGGCCCTGCCATTCTCAATACGGCACTGGTGGTCGGATTCAGCGGTGTGGTGGAACAGACGGCGGGATTTTCTCATCTGATCGGTGCGCTGCAGGATATGGATATGGCACCCTTGGTGTTCGTTGCGCTGACAGCGGCGATCTGCGGCGGTGTCTGCGGTTCCGCTTCCGGCGGCACCGGCTTTGCATTTGCTTCTTTTGCGGAGATTTATAAGGGCTTGGGCGTTTCCTACGGGGCGATCCACAGAACTGCCATTATTGCGGCGGGTGCCTTGGCTACCTTGCCCCATCAGGGGGTGCAGCTGACCCTGCTCGGCATCTGTAAGCTGACCCATAAGGAGGCATATTTCGATATTGCCGTGACACAGATCGTCATTCCCCTTCTGACCCTTCTGATTTTTGTGCCGCTCGTCTCGATTTGACAGAGTTCACCATTGACAGAAAGGAAATAAGTCGGTATAATAACCTAGTTAAATTGTAACGGAAGGTTCCAAGGCGCAGCCGATGGAACGAATCTGTTCATTCATCTGTAAAAACCGGTCGGAATCCTGATTCTGACTGCGTAATATTTCCGTGCTAGCCGGGGCGGCAGCGGTGCCCTGTACTCACAATCCGCTATAGTGAGGGTGATGCCCGCTTTCGACGTATGGCTTGATGGCCTGCCCATCGGAAGCAGTGATGAAGTTTGGGTCTTACGCAACATGAGCCTGTGAACCGTGTCAGGGTCGGAAGGCAGCAGCACTAAGCAGTCAACTTGTGTGTGTTGTAAGGGTGCTCAGATGGAGCTGTGGAACTTGGTAACGCATGGGGCGATACGGCAACAGCGGGTGCACGGTCCCTAAAATTACGAGCTGAGCTCGTAAAAAAATCTCAGATGGCGAAAATCGCCCTCTGAGATTTTTTTGTTTGCTGAAGGAATAAACAGATTCGTTCCATCGGCTTCGCCTCGAAACTCTCGGTTTTCCTCAGGCGAACAAAGTCCGCCTTGCGGATTCCAGTTGGAAAACGCTTTGTTTTCCAAGCCTTTCCGCGGCTCGGGAAATTGATTTTAACAATATAAAAAGTTTTTATTGTATCTATTTTGTGGTATCATATAAAATAGATAAGTATATGTAAATCTCCTCTTTTCCGTGAAACGCTAGTGTTTTGGCAATCGGGGCGAGGGGGGCGGGGCATTGTCCCGCAAGAGAGAGGTGAAAAAATGGCTTATACAGCGTTATATAGAAAATTCCGCCCCCAGACCTTTTCGGGGGTCATCGGGCAGGAGCATATCGTGCGGACTCTGAAAAATCAGATGCGTTCGCAGCGGGTATCCCATGCGTATCTTTTCTGCGGCACAAGGGGAACGGGCAAAACCTCCACGGCAAAAATATTTGCCCGTGCCATCAACTGTCTGGAGCCCACAGAGGATGGAGAGCCCTGCAATCAGTGCGCCCTCTGTCAGGATATTCTGGCGGGCAGAAGTGTAAATGTGATCGAGATCGACGCTGCTTCCAATAACAGCGTGGATGATATCCGTGAAATTCGGGAGGAAGTGAAATATCCCCCTACTCAGGGGCGGTTTAAGGTATATATCATAGACGAGGTGCATATGCTCTCCACATCGGCATTCAATGCATTGCTGAAAACACTGGAGGAGCCCCCCGCTCATGTGATCTTCATTCTGGCAACAACAGATCCGCAGAAAATGCCTGCCACCATCCTTTCCCGTGTGCAGCGCTTTGATTTTCGCAGGATCACCACAGAAATGATCGCAGATACCATGATGGGCTATCTTTCGGAGGAGGGACATCGGGCAACACCGGAGGCGGTGCGCTATGTGGCACAGCTGGGGGATGGCTCCATGCGTGATTCCCTGAGTATTCTGGATCAGTGCCTTGCCTTTTTCAGCGGCGAGGAGGTTACACTGGATAAGGTTCTGGATATTATGGGAGCTGTGGATCAGACCGTGTTCTTTGAAATGACAGATGCCATTTCCCGCAAGGATGCAAAACGGGCAATGACACTGGTGGAGGAAATGATGGCATCGGGCAGAGATGTGAAGCAGTTTGTGACGGAAATGCTCCGTCATCTGCGGAATCTCCTGCTGACGGCAACCATTCCCGATGCAGGTGCCCTTCTGGAGCTTTCTGCGGAGAATACGGAACGGATGCAGGCGGCGGCAAAAAGCATTTCTGCCGAGGAGCTGATGTATTTGATCGGGAAATTCTCCGATCTGCAAAGTGAAATGAAATGGTCGCCCAATGAAAGGATATTGCTGGAGGTAGAGCTGATGAAGCTCTGCGCACCGTGGACGGAAAAGGATGTGACTACTCTGGCGGCAAGGCTGGGCGAGCTGGAGCGGAAGGTCAGCGAAGGGGTACAGGTTGTGACCGTGGCAGCGGCAGAGGGCAAGCCTGCAGAAAAGCCGAAGCCAAAACGCAAGCCCCCCGCATTGCCGGAGGATCGGAAGCAGGTGGCCTGCTTTGTAATGAGATCAGAAATATCCCCCTGAAGCAAAAGCTGGAGCAGGTGGAGATCGGCTTCAAGGAGGATGAATTCCTTTATCTGATCTGTGAATATGGGGCACTGGCAGATTCTCTGGATAACAGTCTGGAGGAGATCGGGGCAGTGCTGGAAAAGGAAATGGGTAAGCAGTTCTCCCTCCGCACCATCACCAAGGCGGAATATAACCTGTGGTATGAAGCAAATTACGGCAGGATGGAGGAAGAAGCAGCGGAGGAAATGGAGGATGCGGATTTTGCCAATCTGCTGAGCCAGTATATCCCCGAAGCGGATGTGGAATAAATCCTTGCAACTGCGATAGGATTATAATAAAATAAAAAAGATGTATATTTGAAAAAATTCAAGGAGGAAGAGTAAAATGGCAAAAGGCGGTTTTCCCGGCGGCATGGGCGGTATGAATATGAACAACCTCATGAAGCAGGCACAGAAAATGCAGAAGCAGATGATGGAAAAACAGGAGGAACTGGCAGCAAGAACACTGGAAATGACCAGCGGCGGCGGCGCAGTAAAGGTAGTGATCTCCGGTAAAAAGGAAATTCAGGAACTGAAGATCAATCCCGATGTAGTGGATCCCGATGATGTGGAAATGCTGGAGGATCTGATCATCTCCGCAGTGAATGAAGCCATCCGTCAGGTGGAAGAAATGTATAATAACGAAATGGGTCGTATGACCGGCGGCATGGGTATGTTCTGATAAGGAAGGGATACGCATGAATGTTTACGGTAACCCTGTAACAAGACTGATCGAGGAGCTGGCATCCCTGCCGGGTATTGGCGGAAAGTCTGCCCAGCGGCTGGCATTCCATATTATTCATATGCCCAGAGAAAAGGTGGCAGCATTGTCCGAAGCCATTCTGGAGGCGAAGGATCAGGTGCGCTACTGCTCTGTCTGCTGCAATCTGACGGAGGAGGATGTGTGTCCTGTCTGCGCCAGTGCAAAGCGGGATCGCAGCACCATTATGGTGGTGGAAGACCCCAGAGATATGGCGGCATACGAGCGGACAAAGGAATTCCACGGAGTATATCATGTGCTCCACGGTGCTATTTCCCCGCTGACAGGCATCGGCCCCCAGGATATTCGCATCCGTGAGCTGATCAGCCGCATCGACGGAACGGTGCAGGAGGTCATCCTTGCCACAAACCCCAATGTGGAGGGAGAGGCAACCGCCATGTATATCGCAAAGATGCTGAAGCCTCTGGAGGTAAAGGTGACCCGTATCGCCAACGGTGTGCCTGTGGGGGGCGATCTGGAATACGTGGATGAAATCACATTGTCCAGAGCCCTGGAAGGCAGACGAGAGCTTTGATTGTAAAGGAACATAAAAAACGAAGGTATTTGAAATACCTTCGTTTTTTTCGTGCTTTTATCAGGAATAATAAGATAATACCAGCCCGACGCCCCCTGCCAGAGATGCGGCGGCAACCAGTGCTTCCACTGCCGCTGTGTAGCCGCTGATGATATTGCATTCCATCAGATCACGCATGGATTTGGAGAAGGTGACACCCGGCAGCAGCGGCATGATGCCGCCGATGACGATATCGTCGATGCTGTCTGCGGGAAGGAGCGGTGCAAGTAGGCAGGCAAGCAGGGCGATGAAGCCGCCGCAGAGGAAGGCGGGCAGAAAATAAGCCGATTTTTTGCTGCTCAGAGAGAGCATCAGAATGCCTGCCAGAAGCCCCGTGAAAAAGGAAACGATGCTGATGGCAAGGTGATGGCAGCGGAGGAAGGAAAAGCAGCAGGAGATCATGCCGTAGCCGATGATGCGGGTGGGCGGCAGATATGCCCGTTCCCGACGGATGGCATCCAGCCTTGCAGTGGCTTCATCCAGCGAGATGGCGCCGGAAACAAAGGCACGGGACATCTCGTTTACTGCACAGATCTTTCCGAAATTGGTGGAGCGGCTGTGGATGGCGCGCATCATGGAAATGGGGCTGCCGTTTTCTCTGGGCAGGGTCGCTACCAGCAGAGTAACAAGGGCGTGGGCATCCGCCTGCTCCTGTCCCGAGGTGGAAAGGATACGGAGCATGGTGTCCTGAACCCGAAAGGTTTCGGCGCCGTTTCGGATCATCACCTCTCCCGCATCCAGTGCCAGATGGAGCAGCTGTGTTGTTTTTTCCATTTTTCATCCTCCCTTCTGTTTTGCTGAAAAAGAGAAACCCCCGGATATATGGGAGTATATCGAGGGTCATTCTGTTTTATGCACTTTTCTTGCCGAAGCTGGGGATCAGGCTGAACCATTTTGCAGGCAGCACCAGCACGATAACGGAGCCGATGCCGATGGCACCTGCCAGCTTGAAGGCAGTCAGAATATTGATGGTGGTGTTCAGGGCACCGCCCTCCATGGCAGAGGTGATGCAGTGATACACAGCCGCACCGGGAACCAGAGGCAGAATGCCGGGCAGGTGATACACGATGGTGGGCTGTCTTCTCTGATTGGAGAGAATGCGGGAAAAGGTGGTCGCCGCACAGGTTGCCAGCAGGGTGCCCAGAAAAGCTGTGCCGTTGTGCCGTGTCACCAGCTGATAGGTAAGCCAGCAGATAAAGGCCGCCATGCCACAGAAGGGGATCTCCTTTCTGGGGG
>JAUNCB010000107.1 GCA_030526765.1 Bacillota bacterium | reverse complement strand
TCCACAATAAAGCTGCGTTCTCCGCCCTTTTCCGTTTCCACCATGCAGTAGCAGCAGCCATTTTCTTCGGGACGGCGCACATAAATGGGCACCCCCCGCTCCTCCAGCTTTTTGCCCACAAAATCCCCGTAAATCCCCGTGCCCACAGCAGTACAAAGGCTGTAGGGCGCAGCGAAATGTCTGAGGATATCACTTACCAGAAAGGCACAGCCGCCCAGGGAACGGGTCTGACGGCTGATATGCACATCCTCCCCCGTATGGGGCAGATGGGGAATATTGACGATCACATCCACAACAGCGGAACCGATCACTAAGGTCTGTTTCATATTTTTCAACTCCAAACGATATACAAGTATTTTTTCTTTAGTATAATAGAATCAGAAGGAAATGCAAAGAATTTCTGCTGTTTCATGGAACGAATGCAGCAGATGGTTCGTCAAACCATACAAAGCATCACACAGCACACAAAAAAGGGGGAATCCTATATGAAAAAACAGCTTTTCATCACTTTGACACTGGCAGCACTGCTGACCCTTTTCACAGGCATCTCCGCCTATGCCGCAGAGGGTGAGATCCGTGTAAACGGCACAGGCATCGTCATGGCAGATCCCGACACAGCAGATATCATTCTGAGTGTGGAAACCGGCGGAAAAACCTCCGGGGATGCCCAGAAGGAAAATAACCGCATCCTTCATGCCGTGACAGATACCCTGCTGGAAATGGGGATCCAGAAAGAAGATATTGTAACTGCCTATTCCTCTGTGTACCCGCAGTATCATTACGATGAGAAAAACGGCACACGCAGCATCACAGGCTACCGCGCCAACACAGAGCTGCAGGTGACTACCACAGACATTGACAACACAGGAAAATACATCGATGCCGCTCTGAAGGCAGGGGCAACGGGCACAGGCGGTGTACGGTTCTCCGTTTCCGATCAGAGCAAATACTATGGACAGGCGCTTCAGATCGCCGTAGGCAATGCGGAAAAATCCGCCCGCTCCATTGCCGATGCCTATGGCAGGGCTCTGGGCGCAGTAAAAAGCGTAACGGAAGAATCCCGCAATGCCTACCATGTGGAAATGGCATCCAATATGAAAACCATGGCCGTAGAGGAAGCAGCGGCAGACAGCGCAGGCGGAACCACCATCAGCTACGGAAAGATCCAGATCTCTGCAAATCTGTCCGTTGTGTATTCCTTCTGAGCCCCTGAGAGATTTCGCAGGCAGTGCATCCCTTTCGGATGACTGCCTGCTCTTTTTTTGGCGGTTTTTGCTGTCCGAGGGATAAAAATACCCTTTATTTTCTATGTCGGTTTTATGCAATTATGGTTGTATTGCCGTTTTATTTCGTTTAAAATAAAAAGAGCGGAGAAGTGTCTCCGCTTATACTTTTCAGAAACGATTCATTTACTCTTTTTATATAGAGGACAGGAGGAAAAACATGGGCGGTTTTTTTGGCGTAACAAGCAAACAGGACTGTGTGCTTGATATTTTCTTTGGGGTGGACTACCATTCCCATCTTGGTACAAAAAAAGGCGGCATGGCGCTGCACAGCAAGGCAAAAGGCTTCCAGCGTGAAATCCACAACATTGAAAACACACCCTTCCGTACAAAATTCGAGCATGATCTGATCGATTTTGAGGGCTGCGTTTCCGGCATCGGCTGCATCAGCGATCACGACCCCCAGCCGCTCTTGGTTCGCTCTCATCTGGGCACCTATGCCATCACCACCATCGGCGCTGTCAATAATGCAGAGGAGCTTCTGCAGGCGGAATTTGACAAAGGCCATCAGTTCATGAGCCGTTCCACCGGCACAGTCAATGAAACCGAGCTGATCGCCAGCCTCATCAACCAGAAGGAGGATCTGGTCAGCGGCATCAAATATGCCCAGTCTGCCATCAAGGGCTCCGTTACCCTGCTGATCCTGACAGAGGATGATGCCATTATCGCCGCAAGGGATAATCTGGGCAGACTGCCTGTCCTGATCGGGAAGGATGAGGACGGCTATGCCGTTTCCTTTGAATCCTTTGCCTACCAGAAGCTGGGCTATGAAAACGAATATGAGCTGGGCCCCGGCGAAGTGGTAAAGCTGACTCCCGAAGGCTATACCACCCTGCATGCAGCAGGAGAGGATATGAAGGTATGTGCGTTCCTGTGGAGCTATTACGGCTACCCCAACTCCAACTATGAAGGCATCAATGTAGAGGTGATGCGCTACAGAAACGGTGCGATCATGGCAAGAGATGAAGCTGCCAACGGTACCCTCCCCGATGTGGATTTCGTAGCAGGTATCCCCGATTCCGGTGTGCCTCATGCTATGGGCTATGCCCAGGCCTGCGGCAAGGTTTATGCCCGCCCCTTCGTAAAATATACCCCCACATGGCCCCGTTCCTTCACCCCTGCAAACCAGAAGGTGCGTAACCGTGTGGCAAAAATGAAACAGATCCCTGTACCTGAGCTGATTGCAGACAAAAAGCTGCTGTTTGTGGATGACTCCATCGTTCGCGGCACACAGCTGGGCGAAACCGTTGATTTCCTTTACAGCGCCAATGCGAAGGAAGTACATATGCGCTCTGCCTGCCCTCCCATCATGTACAGCTGCAAATTCCTGAACTTCACCAGCAAGGGCAAGGAAGATGACCTGCTGGCACGCCGTATCGTTCATGAACTGGAAGGCCTGCAGGGAGATCAGTATCTCCATGAATATGCAGATGCCTCCACAGAAAGAGGCCAGTGCATGCTGAAGCGCATCTGTGAAAAGCTTGGCTTCGCTTCCCTTGGCTATCAGTCTCTGGACGGTTTGCTGGAAGCCATCGGTCTGCCTCGTGAAAAGGTTTGTACCTACTGCTGGAGCGGCAAAGAAGATTGATAAAAAATAACAGCCCCGATTTTTCGGGGCTGTTTCTTTGTTTCCGTATAGATCATTAGTTTGTAGACATATGGAAACCAGCGTTTTCTGTCATGTATTTTACAACTGCTTCGGGACCAACAGAAGGCATGCTTTCTAATACGATGTCATCTACTACCAGGTTCAGTGTACCGTCTTCCTGGAATTCTGCTTTGTATACAGATGTGATCATACCGTCTGCATCTGCGATCTTAAATGTGCCGTCTTCCTGCATTTCCACCGCACCTGTTACACACATTTCCATGCTCACGGAAGAACCTTCCGCATTGGAAGCTGCGTTGAAGCCGTAGGAAGCAATGGTGTTTTCATCATCACATGCATAGAAGTGTGTTACAACGCCGCCTTCTTCCTCGCCGGGCTGTTCGATCATAAAGCCCTTTGTGTACTGTTCATGCATCGCTTTATCCTCATCTGTGAACTCCTGACCCATTTTGGATTCTGTGTTACATGCCGCTGCGGAAAAAGCCAGTGCTGCGATTGCTGCCAGTGCAAAAATTCTCTTTTTCATAGTATATCCTCCTCAACCTTAAATAAGTATTTTCCTTGAAACTAGGCTTATTCTAAAGGAATCTCTTTATGAAGTCAATTCATTTTTTTGTTTTTAAGATATTCTTAAGAGATTTTGCAGTTTTTTTCTGTGTTTATGATATAATTGTTTGCGGAACAGCCGCCGGCATCGTCTGACCGCTGTTTCAAAGCAAATATCTGATAAAGGAGCAACTCCCATGTTTGACATGATGATCTCAACCGAAAGTTTTCTCTTCCTGATGCTTGCCAGCTTTCTGGCAGGCTTTCTGGATTCCATCGCCGGCGGCGGCGGGCTGATCTCTCTGCCGGCATATATGCTCAGCGGGCTGCCCATGCATCTGGTTTATGCCTGCAATAAATTCGCTGCAGCCTGCGGCACCACCATCGCAACCCTGCGCTATTACCGCAATAAAATGGTGGATATCCCCGTGGGGCTGACCGCGGCAGCAGGCGCCTTTCTCTGCTCTGCCATTGCGGCAAAAATCGTTCTGCTTTTGAATGAGCAGACCCTGAAAACCATGCTGCTGGTCATTCTGCCTGTGGTGGCAGTGGTTACCCTGATGAATAAAAATATGGGGAATGAAGATCATTCCGATCAATTCAGCAAGGGGAAAAAATATACCCTCGCCTTTCTGATCGGCGGGCTGATCGGGTTTTATGACGGGCTTTTCGGCCCCGGCACAGGCACCTTCGCCCTCATCGGCTTCTGTCTGCTGCTGAAATATGATATGCGCACGGCAACGGGAAATGCCAAATTTCTGAATCTTGCCTCCAATTATGCCTCCCTTGTGGTGTTCATTCTGGCCGGCACCGTATACTGGGTGGTTGCCATTCCTGCCGCAGCCTTTAATATCTGCGGCAATTATATCGGTGCAGGGGTTGCCATCCGAAAAGGGGCTGCCGTGATCCGCAAAATGCTGATGGTGGTTATTGTGCTGCTGTTCTGTAAGGTATTGAGTGAATTCTTTCTGTAAGCAAAAACGGTATCGGAATAATATTCCGATACCGTTTTTCTTATTTCAGATCTTTTTTATTCAGCACAGAAAGGTAAAACCCGCTGCAGCAGCCAAGCACCGCCGCTCTGCAGGTGAAAAACGTCCATTCCCCTTCCGTAAACTCCGCTACCCCCTGCTCCAGATAGCCGTTTACCAGAGTACAGCTTTCCTCCGGGGTACGCTCGGGAAACAGATGGATAAAATCCTTCAATGCTCCGTCGAATATGATGCGATCGGGCAGAGCTTCTCCGATCAGAAGCATTCCCCGCAGCTGGTCGGCAGAAAAGATCACTTCATCAAAGCCTCTTTCCAGCCAGTCCTTTTTCCCCTCTGCATGATTTAAGCATATCAGTTTACATTTTTCAAACAATTCGCTCACCCTCTTATGCACACTATCGGCAAAAGGTTCGGGAAACCGCAGGGTTCCTGAAGGGAATCCGCAGGCGGAAACCGCGTTTTTCGCCGAGGAAAACAGGCTGTCGCCTGACTTTTTCAGGCACAGCTCTGTTTATACACTCAGTAACACGAAAAAAGCCTGAAGGCACACAGTGCCTGAGATTTTTTCGTAGGGCTCAGCCCTATTTCGATGCCTTTACCTTGATCCACAGCTCTGCAATGGTCTTTTTAATGATCGGATTATCCTGGAATACCTCGTCCTTTTCATAGCCGTCACGGGGTACATAAGCCTCATACGCGCCATACAGCCCTTCTTCGCTGCTCAGCTCCAGCATAACCTCTTCGTTGGGAGAGGTGTAGCCAACATATTCGGAGTTGCCCAATGCCGCTTCGTAGGTCAGGGTATAATTGATGAATTCGTGCGCCAGCAGAGGATTCTGGGCATTCTTGGGAATTACCATGGCATCATACCACAGGTTTGTGCCCTCATAAGGCATAAAGAAGCTCATATCCTCATTTTCAGACTGGATATATGTGGCATCGCCGC
>JAUNCB010000106.1 GCA_030526765.1 Bacillota bacterium | reverse complement strand
CGCTTCTTCCTTCGCTTCTGCCTTTACCGCTTTTTTCGCAGGCTTCTTTTTTGTTTCCTTTTCTGCCGCATCTGCTTCAGCTGCTTTTTTCTTTGCAGGTGCCTTTTTCTTTGCAGGCGGGTCCAGCTGTTCCAGAACGATCATCCCCAGAGGAGGTACATCCAGTGTTACACTGTAAGGACAGCGGTTGGCAGGATGGTCATTGCTCTTCATGGGTTCTGTATTGATGATACCGCTGCCGCCGAAGCGCTCGTCATCACTGTTCAGGATCTCCTTATAGGTTCCCATATGAGGTACGCCCTGATGCATGCCGTGGTGTACCACAGGGGTAAAGTTGCAGATAAAGATCAGTTCCTTATCCTTACTGCGGCGAATGAAGGATACAATGGAGCGGTCTGCATCATCGCATTCGATCCATTCAAAGCCTTCGGGATCGGAATCCAGTTCCCAGAATGCGCTTTCCTTCTGATACAGATGGTTCAGTTCCTTCATATAAGCATGGAGGTTTTTATGGTCATCATACTGCAGCAGATGCCAGTCCAGAGAGCGTGCCTCGCTCCATTCCTGATACTGACCGAATTCACCGCCCATGAAGAGCAGCTTTTTGCCGGGATGTCCATACATGAAGCCATAGCTCAGACGCAGGTTTGCAAAGCTCTGCCATGCATCCCCGGGCATTTTGCCCACCATGGAGCTCTTGGTATGCACCACTTCATCATGGGACAGCACCAGTACATAATTTTCGGAATACTGATATGCCATGCCGAAGGTCAGCTTATTCTGATGATATTTTCTGTGGATGGGATCCTTCTTAATATAGAAGAGGAAATCGTTCATCCAGCCCATATTCCATTTCAGTGTGAAGCCCAGACCGCCTTCCTTGGTATCCTTTGTAACACCGTCCCATGCGGTGCTGTCCTCTGCAATGACCATTGCACCGGGTTCTCTCTGGGCGATGATGGAATTCATGTGCTTCAAAAATTCGATGGCCTCCAGATTTTCGTTGCCGCCATACTGATTGGGCAGCCACTGCCCTTCACTCTTGCAGAAATCCAGATGGAGCAGAGATGCCACCGCATCCACTCTGAGCCCGTCAATATGGTATTCCTTCAGCCAGAACAGGGCATTTGCCAGCAGGAAATTGCCTACTTCCTTTCTGCCGTAGTTGAAGATATAGGTTCCCCACTGGATATGCTCACCCAGACGGGGGTCTTCATGCTCATACAGTGCTGTGCCGTCAAAACGAGCCAGTGCGAAATTATCTCTGGGGAAATGGGCAGGAACCCAGTCCAGAATCACACCAATGCCGTTTTCATGGCAGGTATCGATAAAATGCTTGAATTCGTCGGGGGTGCCGTAGCGGCTGGTCGCAGCATAATAGCCCGTTACCTGATAGCCCCAGCTGCCATCAAAGGGATGCTCCTCTACAGGCAGCAGCTCCAGATGGGTATAGCCCATTTCTTTTACATAGGGCACCAGTTCCTCCGCCAGCTCTGTATAGGTCAGGAAACGATTTTCTTCCTTTCTCAGCCAGCTGCCCAGATGCACCTCATAAATATTCATGGGAGATTTATGCACATCATATTTCTTTCTGCCTGTCATCCATTTGCGGTCTTTCCATTTATAGCGATGCAGGGGATACAGCACGGAAGCCGTATTGGGGCGCAGCTCGGAATAAAGTCCGTAAGGGTCTGTCTTATCCACTGCTTTGCCGTCAAACTGCACCACATGGAATTTATAGCGGTCTCCCTCCGCAACACCGGGAACAAAAATCTCCCATACACCGGATTTTTCCAACTTCCGCATGGGATGTCTGCGGTTATCCCAGTTATTGAAATCCCCTACAACGGAAACGGTTTTTGCATTGGGTGCCCATACAGTGAAGGCTGCCCCCTTTGCGCCGTCATGGGTCATCAGTCTGCCGCCCATTTTTTCATAGATCTCATAATGGGTGCCCGCACCAAAGAGATGTCTGTCAAGATCGGAGAAGGTGGGCTGGAAGGAATAAGGGTCATAGCCCTTCCATGTACTGCCTGTATAATCGGTATATTCCAGCTGATAGCGGAACCATTCCGCTCTGTCCTCGATGATGACCTCGAAGAAGCCTCCCTTATGTATCAGCTGCATGGGATATTTCTTCCGTTTATTGGCATGATCGATCACAACGATGCTGACTGCGCCGGGCAGGAAAGCACGGACTGCCACCATCTTTTTTCCATCCTTTTCCACTTCGTGCATCCCCAGAATGGTATGAGGGTCGCCATGTTCTCCATTGACGATATGGAAAATATCATAAAGCTTTGCGGTGTTGAGCATATTCTCATCCCCTTTACTTATTTTTTCGTATAGTCATGCTTATTTTACTCTACATTTTCATCTTACCATCTTTTCCAATATATTACCAGTCCCAAAGCGTTGTAAATTCCTGCAAAAGCATCCCCTTTTCTTCCTCCTGAAAAGCAGCTTCCTCCCTTGCGGTTCCGCCGAAAAAGCAGTATACTATATTTGAAGAAAAGACATTTGTATCTGAACAGAAATACGATTTCTGCATGATAAACCATAAAAGGAGGGAACCCTATGAAACTGATGTTTTTAGGTGCTGCCCACGAGGTAACAGGCAGCTGTCATTATATCGAAGCCTGCGGAAAGAGCATCCTTCTGGACTGTGGGATGGAGCAGGGACGGGATACCTATGAAAATCAGGATATTCCCGTATCCGCCTCGGATATCGACTATCTTTTCCTTTCCCATGCCCACATCGACCATTCCGGACTGATTCCCCTGCTGTATAAAAACGGGTTCCGCGGACAGGTCTATGCCACAGAGGCGACCACCGACCTCTGCCGCATCATGCTGCTGGATTCTGCCCATATTCAGGAATTTGAAGCCCAGTGGCGAAACAGAAAAAACAAGCGTGCCGGCAAAGAGCCCTTTGAGCCCCTTTATACCACAGAGGATGCCATGGCCGTTCTGGAGCATTTCGTTCCCTGTGACTATATGCAGAAAATCACCGTCTCCGACGGCATCGAGATCCGCTTCACGGATGTGGGGCATCTGCTGGGCTCCTCCAGCATAGAGATCTGGCTGACAGAAGACGGGATCACAAAAAAGATCGTTTATTCCGGCGATATCGGCAACATCAACCAGCCGATCATCCACGACCCCCGCTACACACAGGAAGCCGACTATGTCATCATGGAAAATACATACGGCGACCGCTATCATACCATGCCGCCGGATTATGTGGCAGAGCTGGCAATGCATATTCAGGAAACCTTTGATCGGGGCGGCAATCTGGTCATCCCTTCCTTTGCTGTTGGCAGAACCCAGGAAATGCTGTATTTCATCCGGGAGATCAAGGAACGCAGACTGATAAAGGGACATGACGGATTCAAGGTATATGTAGACAGCCCCCTTGCCATTGAAGCCACAAAGGTTTTTGTTGCCAACTATCTGGACTGTTACGATACCGCCGCTATGGAGCTGGTGCGGCAGGGCATCAATCCACTGGAATTCAGCGGACTGACCTTAGCTGTCACCGCCGATGATTCCATGGCGATCAATTTCGATACGAAGCCGAAGGTTATCATTTCCGCCTCGGGTATGTGTGAGGCAGGACGGATCCGCCATCACCTGAAGCACAACCTGTGGCGTCCCGAGTCCACCATCCTCTTTGTTGGCTATCAGTCCATCGGCACACTGGGCAGAGCTGTGATCGACGGCGAAACAGAGGTAAGGCTTTTCGGCGAAACCATCACGGTAGAGGCAAATATCCAGCAGCTTGCAGGGGTCAGCGGACACGCCGACAAAAAGGGCCTGCTGAACTGGGTGAACCATTTTGAAACAAAGCCGGAGCGGGTTTTTGTAGTACACGGCGAAGATATGGTATGTGATGACTTTGTGAAATGCCTGCGGGAGGAACACGGCTATGAAGCCTTCGCACCCTACAGCGGTGCCTGCTTCGATCTGATCACCAATCAGATGATCTCCGAAGGTGTAAAGATCCCCGTGAAGCCCAAGGAATATCCCAAAACAAAGGCACAGACCGAAGGCGGCAAACGGGCTGCTTACCTTTCCGATCAGCTGGACATTGCGGCAAAACGCCTGCAGCGCATCGTGAACCAGAACAAGGGCGGCGCAAACCGCGATATGGAAAAACTGCTGAAGCAGATCAACGAGCTGTGCGACCGCATCGAAGCATGATTTACAACTCATTTTGCACAAAAAAACAGGCTGTATCCACAGCCTGTTTTTTTCGTATCGATCGTTTTCTCAGTTTCCTGCAATATCCAGCTTCCGAATCAGAACAGAAGGGGAACCGATGCCGCCTGAGCCAAAATACAGGTCATCGGCAATTTTCTCCACCTGCTGCAGCAGCTGATAGAAGTTTCCCGCAATGGTGATCTGCTCCACAGGCTGCCCCTGCACGCCTGCTTCGATCAGAAAACCCTCCGCAGAAAGGGAAAAGTCTCCCGAAACTGCATTGCATCCGGAATGAAGCCCCATCAGACCGGTGATGAACAGCCCGTCTCCCATCCGACGGAACAGAGCCTCCTGGGAAATTTCACCCTTTGTCAGATAGAAATTGGTCGTTGCTGTTTTCACAGAGCCTGTCAGCCCAGCCTTAAAGCCATTGCCCGTAGAAACTACTCCATCCTTCTTTGCCGATTTCCGATTATATAAAAGGGTTTTCAGCACCCCATTTTCAATCACGGCTTTATTTTTTCCGGAAACACCCTCACTGTCAAAGGGCTGGGTTCCATAGCCGCCTGTCAGCAGCGCATCATCCCGCAGAGTCACCTGTGCTGATGCGATCCTTTCTCCGATCTTCCCATGGAGCATCGAAAAGCCCTTCTGGGCATTCTCACCGAAAAAGATGCCTGAAAAAGCCCCCAGCAGTGCGACCATTGCCCTGCCCTCCAGAATAATATCATACTTTCCGCTGGCCACAGAAGCCGCCCCCAGATGAGAGGCTGCCCGTTTTGCCGCCATTCTTCCTGTTTCCTCGGGATCGAAATCATTCCAGTTCTGGGCCTTCCAGAAATAAGTGCCTGTTTTGGTTTCATCCCCTTTTCTGGCAATGGCAGAAACATAAGCCGTAGCAAAATTTTTCGCAAAAGACACATCCAGTCCCTTTGTATTCTGAATGGCGATCTCCGCAAGTCCTGTGCCTAATGCGCAGTAATCCAGAGAAGCGACCTCCTCCGCTCCTGCCAGAGCCGCCTGCTCCATTTTCATAGCCGCCTGTATCTTTTCACCGACCTCCAGCCGCTCCAGTTCTTCATTGACTCCCTCCAGCACAGGATAGGTTTCCTCGCCCTCATAAAGCTCCTCCATATCCTCCGAAGAAAGGAGGGCTGCATTTTCCTTTGCCGTCTCCACCAGAAAGGGGATCGCCGCCTCTGTCAGCT
>JAUNCB010000105.1 GCA_030526765.1 Bacillota bacterium | reverse complement strand
TCGCTGCTCTTATGTTCCAGTTCTGTTACGATCGTTTTTGTGGTTGTTGTGGTGGTTTCGTAACCTACAACCTGTTCTTTTTGATTCTTAATATCACTTACGGTTGTTTCTACATCTTCCCTGGTTGTTTTTGTACCAACTTTTTCGCCGATCTCATTGATTACGTCTTCTACTACAGGCTCGCCTTCTGTTTTTCCTTCTTCAGGTCTGTCGCCTTTCAGCAGCTCTTCATACAGCTTGCTTTCATCTACTTCTGCAGAACCTGCGCCTTCACCGCCGGGTTCCAGTTCAATGGTGATATCGCCAGCATAGCCGGGGTCTACTTCCTCTTCCCCATCGGAATCTTCGCCTTCACCATTGTCTTCCAGTACCACTTCTTCTTCATCCACAAGAAGTTCTTCGCCTTCTGTGTAGCTGTCATTTTCCAGCTCATCACGGTCTTCGATCTTGTTTTCTTCTACTGTTTCTGTTGTTGTGGTATTTTCATAACCGCCGCTTTCGCCGCTTTCTTCAACCACACGGTCTTTTTCATCTGTAATCACGCGGTCAATGCTGGATTCTCCGCCTTCGGTTACCGTTTCGCTGCTTTCGGTTCTGCCTTCTTCAAAGCCATCGCCTTCAGCTTCATCACCTGCGGGTGCATCGCCTTCGGGTGCAGGGCTTGTTGTGGTTTCTGTATATGCTGTCTGAGATGTTTCTGTTGTTGTTGTGCCGCCGCCTTCGTTATCTTCTGTGGTTGTATTTGTTGTTGTAGTTTCTGTGCTTTCTGTTGTTGTGCCATCCTCAGAAACACCGGAGGATTCTGTTGTTGTTGTTTCGGAGCCGTCACTGTTTACGGTTACTGTGATCTTCGGTGTGCCTGTATCGCCGCCGGAGGATTCCATCGGTGTACCGCCTTCACCGCCCTCTTCCGCTGCCAGTGCGGAAACGGGCGCCATGCTTACTACCATTGCAGCTGCCATTGCCATTGCAAAAACTCTCTGTTTTTTTGTTGTATTTGTTGTAGTTTTTTTCATAAATCTCACTCCTTAATACTTTCTTTAGAGTTCGAAATATGTGGTAGCCGGGCTGGCATTGCTTTCGCTTTAGCCCCCTTGCTTTGCGTCCCGCAGTTTCCCGTCGGTTTGCCATTTCATTTATTTCCTTCCATCTTCTTGCCCCTAATATACCAATCCCCAGTTACAAAATGGGTTACATTTCTCATTTTTTTTGAAATACACAAAATTTTTTTGTACCCCTTCTGTAACGGCGGCCTTTTTCGGCCAAACGAAACCCTGTCCGCCCCGCCGTCTGTCCCTTCTTTTTATGCTTTCCTCTTGTATATTCCTGTATTTTTCTGTATAATTTCAAATGGCATCTATTTCTGAAAAATACATAAGGGGGTAACGATATTATGTTAAAATTATGGATCGCCGGCTCTGAAAGCCAGATCGGCAAAGCGATTCTTGCAGTTCTGGATCCCATGAAATATGAGGTTCTCTGCACCGATCAGGAAGAGCTGGATATTACAGATACAGAAAATGTATTAAGCTACGGGGAGATCAACCGCCCCGATGTTATCATCAACTGCGCCGCCATCACCGACAGCAAACGCTGCGAGGAAAATCCCGAGCTTGCCTATCGTGTGAATGCACTGGGGGCAAGAAACCTTTCTCTGGTGGCAAGAAAGCATAACGCAAAGATCGTGCAGCTTTCCACCGATGATGTTTTCGACGGCACAAAGGAAACACCCTACACAGAATTCGACCCCACCCATCCCATGACGGTTTACGGCCGCTCCAAGCAGGCGGGGGAAAACTATGTGAAGGAATTTACCCATAAGCATTTCATCGTGCGCAGCACATGGGTATACGGAGAGGGGAAAAACTTTGTAAATGCCCTGCTGCAGTCGGCAAAAACAGAAAAAGAGGTGTTTATTCCCACCGATCAGATCGGCTCTCCCACCAGTGCCAAAGATCTGGCACGCCTCATCCTGCACCTGATCGACACCAATGAATACGGCACCTATCATGCCACCTGCAAGGGCCACTGCAGCCGCTTCGCCTTTGCGGAGGAGATCCTGCGTCTTTCCGGCAAAAGCCTGAAGCTGAACCCTGCTCTGGCAAAGGATGTGCCTACAGCACGACCCAATAATGCGGTGCTGGATAATTTCATCCTGCGTATTATTGATCTATATGATATGCCCACATGGCAGGAATCTCTGAAAGAATATCTGGAGGGTTAAATATTATGGAAAAAACAAAAAAGAAAATGGGTCTGACAACGAAGATCTTCGTTGCGCTGATCGTGGGTGCCGTATTCGGTATGCTGCTGCATTATGTGGTGCCCTCTTCTCATATCAAAGATGCAATTATCGTGGAGGGCTTCCTCTATGTACTGGGACAGGGCTTCATCCGTCTGATGAAGATGCTGGTCGTGCCTCTGGTATTCTGCTCCATCGTCTGCGGCAGTATGTCCATCGGGGATACGAAAAAGCTGGGGACCGTCGGTGTGCGCACACTGGTGTTCTATCTGGCTACCACCGCCCTTGCCATCACCGTTGCCCTGTCCATGGGTAACCTTCTGGATCCGGGCGTAGGGCTGGATATGTCCGCCATCTCCGCCAATGCCGCCACCGTGCAGACCATGGAGGCAACCTCCGTTTCCCAGACACTGTTGAACATCATTCCCGATAATCCCATCGGCTCTCTGGCAACAGGCAATATGCTCCAGATCATCGTATTTGCCCTGATCGTGGGTATCATTCTGGCAAAGCTGGGGGAAAAAACAGAGGTTGTAGGCAACTTCTTCAACCAGTTCAATGATGTGATGATGGAAATGACCATGATGGTCATGTCTCTGGCACCCATCGGCGTTTTCTGTCTGATCTCCAGAACCTTTGCAGGCATCGGCTTCTCCGCCTTCCTGCCTCTGGCAAAATATATGCTGGGCGTACTGCTGGCACTGATGGTACAGTGCTTCTTCGTATATCTGGGGCTTCTGAAAATATTTACAGGGCTGAACCCCGTTAAATTCATTCGGAATTTCTTCCCCGTTATGGCATTCGCCTTCTCCACCGCCACCTCCAATGCGACCATTCCCATGTCCATTGATACTCTGGCGAAGAAAATGGGGGTTTCCAAGCGTATTTCTTCCTTTACCATCCCGCTGGGTGCCACCATCAACATGGACGGTACTGCCATCATGCAGGGCGTGGCTGTCGTTTTTGCGGCCCAGGCCTTTGGCATTACCCTGACCCCTATGGATTATGTGACCGTAATCGGCACCGCCACACTGGCATCCATCGGTACCGCAGGTGTGCCCTCCGTTGGTCTGGTTACGCTGACCATGGTATTCAACTCCGTTGGTCTGCCTGTGGAAGCCATCGGTCTGATCATGGGTATCGACCGTATTCTGGATATGGCGCGTACTGCCGTGAATATCACCGGTGACGCCGTATGTACCACCATCGTTGCTCATCAGAATAATGCTCTGGACCGAGAGGTATTCCAGAAAAGCTGATAAAAAAGAGGCTGCTGCCCCGACGAATCCTTCGCCGTGGCAACAGCCTTATTTTTGTTTTTATTCTGCTTACAGCTCCTTCAGCGCCTCCATGACCTCTGCCCGCAGAGGGATGGACTGCACCGCACCATTTCTTGTTACCGCAATGGAGGATGCCTTTGCACTCATTTTCAGAATATCTGGAATTTCCATACCGTCGATCAGCCCTGCCAGGAAATATCCCGTAAAGGTATCCCCTGCCGCCGTGGTATCCACTGCCTGCACCTTGAAAACAGGCTGGAAGAACACATTCTCGCCCTCTGCATATTTTGCGCCGTCCTTACCCAGTGTCAGCACGATCTTTGCATGGGGGAACATTTCCCGCATCTTTTCCAGCACCTCATCGGGATCTGTCATCCCTGTGATCTGACCGCCTTCCACCTCGTTCAGCAGGAAAATGCTGATCTTATTCAGGTCTACCTCCAGCAGCTTTTCATTGAAGGGAGAAGGATTCAGTGCCACCTGCATCCCCTTAGCATAAGCCTGCTCCACAATATAGGGCAGCAGATTCACCTCATTCTGCAGCAGCAGCACATCGCCTGCCTCAAACTGTGCCAGCACCTCGTCCACATATTCCTTTGTCAGCTTCTGATTGGCACCGCCATACAGAAGGATGCAGTTCTGGGCATTTTTATCCAGCTGGATGATCGCATGGCCTGTTTTTCCTTCGATTTTACGGATATAGGTGGCATCCACCCCATATTCCGCACAGGCATCCAAGAAGGGCTGTCCGTCTTCGCCCACCATGCCGCCATGATATACCGCCGCTCCGGCCTTTGCCAGTGCCATGGACTGATTGATGCCCTTGCCCCCAAGGAAAATATTCATGTCATAGGAGGATTCTGTTTCTCCCGGTTCCACGATATGATCCACCTGATATACATAATCCAGATTCATTGAGCCAATATTCAATACCTTCATCCAAAATCACCCTTTTTCCTATTCTCTTCTATGCCGACCGTTCGGCAGTATCCATGCTCCTATTATAATACAGGTTGGAAAAGAAGGAAAGGGCTTTGCAAAAATCATCCAGTTCCTTCCAAAGAAAAAGTCCGGCAGTGAATACCGGACTTTCTGATTGATTCTGTTTTAATAGAGCAGAGAGAAGCTTTCAAATTTCCATGCGCCGTCCTCTTCCACCAGTGCAAAACGGTAGATTTCGGTTTCATACGCTTCCGCATCCTCCGGCACCTCTGCAAAATATTCTCCCATATAGGGCTCTTCCTCTGTATAGTAGGCCGTTACCTCCAAAATGATCTCATCCTCTGTCATCACAGGCTCTCCCACGGAATAGCCTGCATAAAAGATATTCATGCCGCGGGAGGCATCCAGCACATAGAGACAGCCGTCCTTTCCTTCCAGAAACAGGCTGTCATCCAGCAGTTCCTCTTCTACCAGCTCTGCCGTGAAGAACTGTCCCAGATAGCTGCGGAATTCCTCATAGCTTTCAAAGCGTTCATCCACGATCCGATGATACATATAGTCTCCGTCCATGATGCTTGCTTCGGGATCCACCGTAAACATCCCCAGATTGATGTCGGCAAAAACTTCTGCCGCTGCTTCATATTTCTGCAGGAGCTCCTCCTCTGCGGGCTTTTCTGCCTGCTGCTGTGCAACGGGCTGATCCACAGGGTCTTTTTCCGGTGCAGGATCCTTCTTTCCGCCGCAGCCTGCTGCCATTGCCATTACAAATACAGCACATGTCAATACTGCAAATACCTTCTTTTTCATAGGAATCCCTCCTCACTTGCCAAAATCAGCTTTCCTCCGATCAACGGAGCTTCTTCAAAAATTTTCTTCTCACACTGATTTTACCATATCCCCATTTCCGAAAAAAGACCTCAGCATAAATCGAAAGAAATCTGTAAGAAACC
>JAUNCB010000104.1 GCA_030526765.1 Bacillota bacterium | reverse complement strand
GGGGGCGATACCCTTTATGTGATGGATCAGGTCAGCGATGAGAAAAACGGGGACAGGCTGTGGCTGGAGCATCTTTCCCTCAATGAAGCCATGGCGCACCTTTCGGAACGGGAAAAACGCATCGTAAACCTTCGTTTTTTCGAGGGGAAAACCCAGACGGAGGTCAGTGCGGAGATCGGCATCAGTCAGGCGCAGGTGTCAAGGCTGGAGAAATCTGCCCTGAAAAGCATGCGGAAATATGTGTAGGGAAAGCCTCCGCCGAAAACAGTGGACAATCCTCCACCGATAGGATAAAATAAAAGAGAATAATGGGATGGTTTGCGGAATTTTTCCGCTGTCCCCAAAAAGAGAACACAAAATTTTATCCATCGGGAGGAATCATCAATGAGAATTTATGCAGAAGATACAGCGGCACTCATCATCGACTTTCAGGAAAAGCTGGTGCCTGCCATCGCAAATAAGGAAGAGATCGTGGCAAAGGCAGCCACATTCTGTGCAGGACTGAAGGAAATGGGCGTACCCATGGCGGTAACACAGCAGTACACAAAGGGTCTGGGCGACACAGTGGAGCCCATCAAGGCAGCACTGGGTGAATTTGAACCCATGGAAAAAATGTCCTTCTCCGCACTGGGCTGTGATGCCTTCGTGGAATGGGTAAAGGCACAGGGCAGAAAAACCATTCTGGTTTGCGGTGTGGAAGCCCACATCTGCGTGCTGCAGAGCATCATCGATCTGGTAAGAGAGGGCTACCGTGTATTCATCGTGGCAGACTGTGTCGGCTCCAGAATGGTGTACAATAAAGACTATGCCATCCAGAGAGCGGTGCAGGAGGGTGCCTTTGTAACCACCTGTGAAGGCGCACTGTATGAAATGGTACAGGGTGCGGGCACACCCCATTTCAAAGCCATTTCCAAGCTGACAAAATAAGAAGCAACGACCTTGCAGACGCCTCAATTTTTTTGAAATTGGGGCTTCTTTTTCAGAAAAGGGTGAAAAGATATGAAGATCAGAGAACATTTTCAGACCATTACATACCATAGAAAGCTGGTGCGGGAGGGCTGCTTCAAAGTAGGGCTCTACTGGCAGGGGCTGACCCACGATCTTTCCAAATTCAGCCCGACGGAGTTTTCCATGGGCATCAAGTATTATCAGGGCAACCGAAGCCCCAATAATGCGGAGAAGGAGGCAAAGGGCTATTCCTCCTCCTGGCTCCACCATAAGGGCAGAAATAAGCATCATTTTGAATACTGGACAGATTACACCATGCCCGGCACATCGGAAAAGCTCCTCATCGGCATGAAAATGCCCCTGCGCTATGTGGTGGAGATGTTCATGGATCGCATCGCTGCCTGTAAGGTATATCAGAAGGAGGCATACACCGATGCCAGCCCCTGGGAATACCACTTAAAGAGCAAACGGGTGAAGGAGATCATGCATCCCGAAACCATTCAGCTTCTGGAAAAGCTTTTGCAGATGCTGGCGGCGGAGGGGGAGAAAAAAACCTTCGCCTATGTAAGAAAAATCGTGAGACAGGATAAGCGGGACAGAATGAAAAATATCCCCCGTCTGCTGAAGGAACTCTTTCAATGAGGTGAAACAATATGAAGAAAGGTAAAGTCATCGTAGGGCTCAGCGGCGGTGTGGACAGCACCGTTGCGGCATATCTGCTGAAGGAGCAGGGCTATGAGGTGATCGGGGTCACCATGGAAATGTGGCAGGGCGCACATAGTGCCGAAGCCATTCGGGATGCCCGCCGTGTGGCGGAAGCCATCGGCATCCCCTTTGCGGTGCTGGATTTCACAAAGGAATTCAGAGCCTGTGTGGTGGAGGATTTCATTACGCAGTATCAGCAGGGGCTCACCCCCAATCCCTGCATTGTCTGCAACCGCAGGGTAAAGGGGCAGGCATTGTTGGACAAGGCAAAGGAAATGGGTGCGGAATATATTGCCACAGGCCACTATGCCCGCATCGAAAAGCACCCGAAAACAGGCAGATACGCGGTCAGAAATTCTGCCACTGCCGTAAAGGATCAGACCTATGCCCTCTATCGGCTCTCTCAGGAGCAGCTTTCCGCTATGCTCCTGCCCATCGGGGAGTATACGAAGGAGGCTGTTCGTGAAATTGCGGAAAAAATAGACGGCTTTGTGGCGAAAAAGGGCGACAGTCAGGATATCTGCTTCATCCCCGACGGGGATTATGCCGCCTTCATCGAACGGGAAAGCGGCGAAAGGGGCAGAGCAGGCGATTTTGTGGATATGGAAGGCAATGTGGTGGGCAGACATAAGGGGCTCATCCATTACACCGTAGGACAGCGGAAGGGTCTGGGGCTTTCTCTGGGTAAGCCCGTATTTGTTTACGGTGTGGATACGGAGAAAAATCAGGTGCGCCTCTGCGATAATGAGACCCTCTTTCAGCGGAAGGTCTGCGCAGGCAGCCTTGCCCACATGGCATACGAGCGGTTCGCCGAAGGGATGCGCTTTCAGGCGAAGATCCGCTATGCCCATAAGGCGGCATGGTGTACCGTCACAAGGGCGGAGGCGGACTATCTGGAGGTCACCTTTGATGAACCCCAGAGAGCCATCACCCCCGGTCAGTCACTGGTGCTGTATGACGGGGAATATGTTGCAGGCGGCGGCTTTGTGCTGCCCGCAGGCATGGAAAAAGAAAGAGAATAACGAAAAAAATCTCCTGCGGAGGATAGGTCTTCCGCAGGTTTTTTTGTGGGAAAAATCGGGGAAGGACAGTTTTTTTACATGGATTTAACAAAGATAGTGACGAAATCACAAGAGGGATTCCGAATTTTTAAGGAATTCTGTTCAATCGGTGGAAATTGACAGAAGGTGTCGATTTTTCGTTGCGGGGGTCTTTCGTTTATGGTATCATTAGAAAGGTTTGAGAGGCGAAAGGTCTCTTGAAAAGAAACGAAATTGCAAAGGATAAAATGTAGAAAATAAGGGTAAAAACGGGAGGAAAAATATGAGTGAAATGGTAATTCCCTTTATTGGCGGCCTTGCCATGTTCATCTATGGTATGAACATCATGGCGGAAGGTCTGCAGAATGCAGCGGGCTCCAAAATGAAGAAGATCCTTGAGGTACTGACCCAGAATAAACTGATGGGTATCCTGCTGGGCGCACTGGTCACAGCCATCATCCAGAGCTCCTCTGCCACAACGGTAATGGTAGTCGGCTTTGTAAATGCGGGTCTGATGAATCTGACACAGGCGATCAGCGTCATCATGGGTGCCAATATCGGTACCACCATCACAGGCTGGCTGGTATCCTCCGCAGAATGGGCAAAGTTTTTAAGCCCCTCCACACTGGCGCCTCTGGCAGTTATGGCGGGTGTTGTCATTTCTCTGGTTGGTAAAAAAGCAAAAAGCAAGGACATTGCAGCCATCATCATCGGCTTCGGTATCCTGTTCATCGGTATGAGCACCATGTCCGACGCAGTAAAGCCTCTGCGGGAATCCGAGGTGTTCAAAACAGCCTTCATCTCCATGGGGGCAAATCCTCTGCTGGGCATCCTTGCCGGTGCAGGTGTTACAGCCATCATTCAGAGTTCCTCCGCGTCTCAGGGTATCCTGCTGTCTCTGGCATCTGCAGGTCTGGTTCCCACAAAAGCGGCAGTGTTCATCATCATGGGTCAGAATATCGGTACCTGTGTGACAGCGATCATGTCCTCCGTTGGTGCAAGCAAAAATGCAAAATGCGTAGGTACCATGCATCTGTTGTTTAACATCACAGGCTCCATCCTCTTCTCCATCATTGCACTGGTGGTATTTGCCAAGGCAGACCCTTCTCTGGGCGAAGGCATCATCACCATGACACAGATCTCTGCCATCCATACCGCCTTTAACATCGGTACAACCATCGTGATGATCCCTCTGAGCGGCATCATCATCAAGATCGCCATGAAGGTGAACGGCATCGGCGAAGTGGTTGCAGAGGACGAAACACAGCTGGTACATCTGGACAAACGTATGATGTCCACACCCGCCGTTGCAGTAGCAGGGGCGAAGCTGGAAACCATCCGTCTGAGCCGTATCGCAAGAGAAAATCTGGCTGCTGCCATTGCTACGCTGGAAAATCATGATCCCGAAAAGATCGCCGAGGTCAAGAAAAAAGAAGGCGTGATCAACAAAGTATGCGACAGTGTTTCCGAATATCTGGTTGAGCTGTGTGTACACCATCTGAACGATAAGGACAGCGAAACCGTAACCAGCCTGCTGAACACCATCAGTGACATTGAACGAATCGGTGATCACGCAGAAAACATCACAGAGCTGGCTGAAGAAATGAACAGCGGCAGCATCACCTTCTCCGAAATTGCCATGGGCGAGCTGAATAGTATGTCTCAGAAGACCATGAGCGCCTACGATAATGCCATCAAGGCACTGGAGCTGGACGATGTAAGCTATGCCGTAAAAACCGCATTCCTGGAGCAGGAAGTGGATAAGCTGGAAAAGGAACTGCGTACAGGCCACATCACTCGTCTTTCCAATGCGGAATGCAGTGTCAGCGCAGGTATCCATTTCGTAGACCTGCTGAGCAATCTGGAGCGTGTTTCCGATCATGCCATGAATATCGCTCAGGCGGTTCTCAACGATCACAGAAAAGAAAAGAATTATCATCAGGAAAACTTCTTAGACGAAGAAGGCAGAATGTAATATGAAATCAAAGCCCTGTGCATTGCACAGGGTTTTCTTTTGTGGTATATTTATCATAATTGAGAAACAGGAGGAGGGATCCCATGACAGCACTGATGAAAATACAATCCTTCATACAGGCCTATGTGCAGGCCATTGCTTCCATTCTGACGGCGGATGTTACGGTGGTGGATAATGAACTGGTGCGTGTGGCAGGTACGGGGGTTTATGCCGATGAGATCGGCAAAACCGTGACCCACGGCAATTTCTTCAATCAGATCCTCCTTTCGGGGGAAAAGGGCATCATTACCGATGCCTTGCGGGATGAAAACTGTAAGCTCTGCGAAAAGCGGGACACCTGCAAGGAACTGGCGAATGTGGCATATCCCATCTTCAAGGACGGGGCTGTGGTGGGCATCATCTCCATCATCGCCTTTGATGAAGCCCAGCGGGAAAAGCTGCTGCAGGAGCGGGGACAGATGGAGGAATTTCTGAAATATATGTCTGTGCTGCTGGAAAGCAAGCTTTATACGGACGAGGCAAAGGAACGGCTGGAGCAGCAATTACAGGTGCTCCATGATGCGGAAAAGGGCTGGTCTTTTGTGGGCAACAGCCCCAAAATGCAGGAGGCCATCCGCATCGGCAAAAAGGTGGCAAAATCCAATTCCACCGTCTTTCTGCGGGGGGAAAGCGGTACGGGGAAGGAGATCATGGCAAAGATGATCCATGCCCACAGCGACCGCAAGGATAAGCTGATGATCTCCATCAACTGTGCAGCCATCCCCGAAAATCTGGTGGAAAGCGAACTCTTCGGCTAC
>JAUNCB010000103.1 GCA_030526765.1 Bacillota bacterium | reverse complement strand
CGGAATCCCTGGCGCAGACAGCAGGGCACATCACCTGCATTGTGGATAAGGATCAGATCATTGCCGTATCCGGCGGCGGCAGGAAGGAGTTTTTTGAAAAGCACATCAGTCAGGAGATGGAAAGCTGTATCAATAAGCGGACAGCCCTGATCGCAGAACGCAGCGATGTCAATTTTGTGCCGCTGCTGGAGGAGGATCTGGAGGAAAGCTATAATTATCAGCTTATCATGCCCATTATCGCGGAGGGGGATGCTATGGGTGCCATCGTGTTCCTTTCCAAGGATCAGAAAATGGGTGAGGTGGAAGGAAAACTGGCACAGACGGCAGCAGGCTTTCTGGGAAAGCAGATGGAGCAGTGAGGCTGTTTGAGCGAATGGAAGGAAAGCCCTTCGGACAGAGGGGCTTTTGTTTTGCCCGAAAATGTGGTATCCTGTAAAAAAATGCAAATCGGGGAGAAATCGTATGGAGCATATTTTTATTATAAATCCCTCTGCCGGTCGTGGCAGAGCAGGCAAATTGATTCCGCTCATCCAGGAGGCATTGGAGGGAAGGGAATATTCTTATCAGATCTATACCACACAGGCGGCCGGAGATGCGGAGCGTTATGTAAAAGAGGTCTGTGCAAAGGGTGACGCAGTTCGTTTTTATGTCTGCGGCGGTGATGGCAGCCTTCATGAAGCGGTCAACGGCGCGCGGGGATATTCCAATGTGGAGATCGGGCTTTTTCCTGTGGGCACGGGGAATGACTTTGTGCGCAATTTCGGGAAAAAGGAAATGTTTCTGGATGTGCTTTCACAGGTGCAGGGGGATGCGTTTCCCTGTGATGCGATCCTGCTGAATGACAGATATGTGGTGAATATGGCGAATATCGGCTTTGACTGTGAAGTGGTGGTTGGCGCAAACGGATGGAAGAAAAAGCCCTTTATCGGTGGGCCTGCAGCCTATCTGCTGGGGATTCTTTCGGAATTTGCAAAGCCCATGGGCAAGCGGATGTCCTTCCGCTGGGAGGATGGAACGACCCTGACGGGGAAATTTCTGCTTTGCACCCTTGCCAACGGAAGTTTCTGCGGCGGCGGCTTCTGCTCTTCGCCCAAGGCCTCCCTGTCGGACGGGCTGATGGATGTGGGAGTCGTTCGGATGATTCCCAGAAGAAAATTCATCGGCATCCTGCCGAAATATAAAGCGGGGACCTATCTGGAAACGAAGCTGGCAGAGGAAAAGGTGCTGTATGAAAAGTGCAGCAGGCTGGAAATCGCTGCGGCAGAGGAAACGAATATCAGCATTGATGGGGAAATCAAACAGTTTACATATCTGAAGGCGGAAATGGTACCCAATGCCTTTCGTTTTATTGTGCCAAAGGAAAGAGAGGAAAAGAAATGATCGTGATCGGCGGAAAATATATGCACTATAAAGGAAAGCCTTATCGGGTGCTGGCATGTGCCAAGCATTCCGAAACGCTGGAGGAAATGGTGGTGTATCAGCAGCAATACGGAGATGAGGGGATCTGGGTGCGTCCGCTGGGGATGTTTCTGGAAACCGTAGAGGTGGAAGGAAAAACAGTACCTCGTTTTCAATATATAGAGGAATAAAAAAGGAGCTGCCGCAGAAAGCTTTTGTTCTGCGACAGCTCTTTTTGTTTGCTTAATTATGAGAGAAAATAGGGAAGTACGGCAAGAAGGAAGAATATCAGAAAAATACCGATCAGTGCAGGGCTCAGCATGCGTTCCCGATAAGGGGCACCTGTTTCATCCACCAGCGGCAGTTCCTCTCTGGGCGGATTGATCTTCAGAAAGAGAAGAAGCAGAACGGCCAGCCAGGGCAGAGAAAAAAGTGCCATTATTCCAAGAGAAAGGAAGATGGCTTCCGGTGCCATTTCAACGGGGCCCATTCCTGCGCCCTCCGTGAAAATGCTGACGATGGTGGTGCCGTTGATGATCATGTGGGGGACGATGCCTGCATAGAGGGAATCTGTCCGCTCTACCAGAAAGCAGAACAGGAATCCCACGGCAAAGGCATAGGGAAGCTGCTGCAGATTGATGTGAAGCAGAGCAAACAGCAGGGCGCTGAGGAAGGCTGCCTTCCATTTACCCAGAAACCGATAGCCGGAAAGGAGGATGCCGCGGGAGAGGATCTCCTCTGTCAGAGCAGGCATGATGGATACGGCAAGCATGGAAATGAAGAAGCCGGATGCCTGCAGGCTTTCGATGGACTGCTCCACAGGATTGGGGAAAAAGAGGCTGGTCAGATAAGACAGCAGGCTCATGATCGGCTGTACGGAAACACCGAAGGAGATGACCAGCAGCAGGTTTTTCCACCCCAGAGGGCGAAGCCGCAGGGTTTCCCGCACATTTTTCTTTGTATAAAGAAAATAAATGAAGATGGGCGGCAGAAAGCAGACAAGCTGCATCAGCAGCATCAGAATACCGGAATAGGCGGGCTGCTGCAGGGATGGGATAAAAACAAATATCGTTGGCGATATAAGAAAATACAGGAAAAACAGAAAGGCGAAGCGGGTGGTTCTTCTGGTTTCGGTCATGGAACATTCTCCTTTTTTATGGGATTCTGATAAGAAAAAACGGCTTGGGTCGAAGGGACGAAAGCCGGATTTTTTCTATGTATGGTATGTTTGATTTACAGGTCGTCCTTCTCCGAAAGCTGCAATGGATCGGAGACGGGATATTTCTTTCGATACAGGCGATCGATATATTCGCCGCCAAAAACCTTCACGGTAGCGAAGATGGGAACGCCGATGAACATGCCGACAGGACCCATGACAGCACCGCCGATCATAACTGCAAGGATGATCCAAAGAGGACTCAGATCCACGGAATCTCCAAGGATCTTGGGGCCGAGGAAATTGCCATCAAACTGCTGAAGGATCAGTACAAAGATTCCGACAGCGATGGCAAGAGGCGGATTGATCAGCAGGGTGATCAGGATGGCGGGGATGGCACCGATGAAGGGGCCGAAATAGGGGATCATATTGGTGACCCCTATGATGAGGGCAAGGATCAGCGGGAAGGGTGCCTTCAGGAAGGTCATGCCGATGAATGCCAGTATCCCGATGATCAGGGAGTCCAGCGCCTTGCCGACAATAAAATCGTTAAAGATGTGGTGCACACGGTTGGTGTTTTTGAGGATACGCTCCGATTTTGCTTCATCAAAGAAGGCATAAATTGCTTTTTTTGCCTTTCTTCCAAAGCGTTCCTTATCATAGAGCATATAGAAGGCAATGAAGATCGCCATGATGAAGTTCAGAGTGATCCGTCCGAAGCTGTATACATTGGCAGCCAGTGTTTCCAGAATTTGCGGTGCATTTTGGGAAGCATGCTGCAAAGGCTCCAGAATGCGGTTGATCACGCTGTTTACATCGCTACTGTCGATGAAGGGGATCTGATCGAAGATATGCCGTATGCGGCTATTCAGATCTGTGGAATAGACGCTGATATTGGTGGCAAAAGCCATGATGGAATCCCGAATTTCAGGCAGCAGATAGATCACAATCCAGACAGTGCCGCCGATGACGATAATGTAATTGATGAGGATACAGAGGATCCTTGTCATGCTTCTGCGGGACTGGAAGAACTTTGAAAGCTTCATCAGTCTGCGTTCAAAGAAATTCAGGAAGGGATTCATGACATAAGCAATAGCAAAGCCCATAATGAAGGGCATGGTCAGCCGATTCAGATAATGGATGCCATAGGAAATGCTGCTGCTGATGGAGGGCAGATGCCCGATGACCTTTTCGAAAAGGATCAGCAGTGCCAGTATCAGAAAAAGATACAGGGCTATTTTATAGAGCAGCTTGTCATGTTCCGTCTGTTTTGGTTTAAAGGATTCCAGTTTTTTCATAGAATATTCACCTCTGCGGCAGATTCATAGTCGTAAGTGCAAAAAGACACTAACATTATGATACTATGAATTCGGGAGGAATTCCATAGAAATCTGCCGATTTTTCGTCTTTAAACGAGAAATATATCTCTGTTGGAAAGAATCGGACAAATTTGTGTTTTACTGGTGTATTTTATTATTTTGTGGTATACTTTATAAGTTGAAGTATGTCAATCTGTAATTTTAATATACAGAAGAAGCTGAATGGAGGCCAATCATGGGCGATATGAGTGGTAAACGCATGAAGATGAAAAAGGGCAGTATGATCGGTACGGCGATCGTAGTGATCGTGATCTGCCTTGGATTTATTCTGGATCTGTTTCTGGGTATCGGTGTGGCGGTTGGTGCGCTGGTGGGCTACTGCGGCTGGATGCTGCTGGGCGAGAGTGCAGAAACAAAGGAGGATCGCAGCGGTGTTTTTCTGGATACAGAGGTGCTGCGGGAAAATTTCTCCATTCCCAAGAATATGCCGATCCCCTATGCTGTGCTGGATATGCGGGGGCATATCCTGATGTATAATGAAAAATTTGCACAGGCATTTCCCGAGCCTGCCATGGCAGAGCCTGTGATCGAGCTTCTGAAAAAGAACGATATGGGTAAGGAGCTGCAGGTGGAGGCAGGTGGCAGATATTATAATGCCATGCTGAATCTCTGCGATGTGGTGGCGGAGAATGGCGCAGTGGGTATGGTGCTGAACATGACGCTGGTGGAAACAACAAAGGTGAAGCAGCTGGAGGAAAAGCTGGATCGCAGCGAAACCGTCATAGGGATGCTCTTTCTGGATAATCTGGAGGATGTATTCGATACGCTGGCGGAGGACAGACAGCCTCTGCTTTCCGCAGTGGTGGACAGAAAGCTGACCCAGTTTGCCACAGATGCCAATGGTGTAATGCGTAAGCTGGAAAAGGACAGATATATTTTCCTGCTTTCCAGAGGAGATCTGGAGGCGTTGAAGGAAAAGAAATTCGATATTATGAATACCGTGCGGGAGATCAGCGTCGGGGAGCATATCCCTCTGACCATGAGCATGGGCGTCGGCATCGGCGGCGGCTCGCTGGAGGATGCCATGCAGTCGGCAAAGACCTCTCTGGATCTGGCACTGGGGCGCGGCGGCGATCAGGTAGTCATCATGGAGGGGGAAAAATACCTGTTCTATGGTGCAAAGAGCGGAGAAATGGGGCGCAACGGCCGTATCCGTGCAAGGGTAAAGGCAGATGCCCTTTGGGAGCTGATGGGGGCATCCTCATCCATCCTCGTTATGGGACACCGTAACCCGGATCTGGACAGCCTTGGTTCCTGTATGGGTATTTATGCCATTGCAAGAGCCATGGATAAGAAGTGCCGTGTCGTTATGAATGAAGTGGGTGTCGGTGTGAAGCGTATCTGCGAGGAAATGCAGGAAAACGGCACCTATGAAAGCGTTTTTCAGCGGGAGCGGGAAGCCCTGCGGGAAATGGACAGTAAAACACTGGTCATTGTTGTGGATACCCACCGCAGCAGTATTGTGGAAAGCACCGCAGTTCTGGAAGCGGCGAAAAAACTGGTCGTATTCGACCATCATAGAAAAAGCACCATGGATTTCATTGAAAATGCGGTGCTGCTGTATCATG
>JAUNCB010000102.1 GCA_030526765.1 Bacillota bacterium | reverse complement strand
AGTATGAAGGCGTGATCGGTGCACCCGGCCCCGGCAGCAGCATTATTGTTGCAGATCCCTGGGTTGCTGATGTGGCTGCAGCGGATATCACTGAAGCAGATATCACAGAAATGGTAAAAGAGTCTTACCCTGATGCAGTGGTTCTGGAATATGAAAATCCTGTTGAAGTCGGCGGCACAGAAGCAGTTACCTTCACAATCGAAGGTGCCCATGAAGATGGCGGTAAAAATACAGTGACTTACGTTCTGCTGTTCTACATGATGGACGACGTAATGTATGAACAGGATCTGTGCTTCACATATAGAACAGGCGAAGGCACTTCTCTGGAAGCAGCGATGCCTGAAATCATTGATAGCATTACAATCGGCTGATCAAACATAACTGAACTTGCTGGAAAGGCGGGGGAGTTATGAAAAAAAGAAAGAAATTGTTAGCGGCGCTGCTTTCTATGGTGATGGCTTTTGGGCTGGCTGCCTGCGGCGGCGAGGAAATACCAAATAAATCCATGGGTGCGGAAAGCTGGTCTGTGTATTGGTATCTCTGCGGCAGCGATCTGGAAACCAATTACGGCAGTGCTACGGCTGACCTGATGGAAATGCTGGAAGTGGATCTGCCGGAAAATGTGAATGTGGTCATTCAGACCGGCGGTGCCGATGTCTGGCGGAATGATGCCATGGATGCATCCAAGATACAGCGCTGGTTGTATAACAGCGAAGATCTGTATTTGATGGAAGAACTGGATAACGCCAATATGGGCGATGCCGAAACATTGTATGATTTCCTGGATTATGCCAACACCAATTATCCTGCTGATAATGTGGCAGTGATTTTCTGGAATCACGGCGGCGGCTCTGTCAGCGGTGTTTCTTTTGATGAAAACTATGGTTACGATTCTCTTAGCCTGATGGAACTGTATGAAGCCTTTGATGCTGTATGGCCTGCTGACGCAGAAAATCCGGCTTTGGAACTGATCGGCTTCGATACCTGTCTGATGGCAACCATTGATACTGCAGCAGTATTCCAGAATTTTGCCAAATATATGGTGGCTTCGGAAGAATGGGAGCCTGGTAATGGCTGGAATTATTCCGGCTGGCTGGGAGCACTGGCGGATGCACCGTGGATGAACGGCGAAGAACTGGGTGTTGCCATCTGTGATTCGTATTATGAAGGCTGTGAAATGTACGGCACAGAAGAACAGGTAACATTATCTCTGACAGACCTGACGAAACTGACACCTCTCTTAGAAGCCTATGAAGCCTTTGGGGAAGAAGCTTTCCTGACAGCTGTGGAAGAGCCCTCCTTCTTTGCAGAGCTGGGGCGTGTAGCCACAACCAGTGAAAATTACGGCGGCAATACCCGTAAACAGGGCTATGCGAACATGGTGGATCTGGGGCATTTTGCCCGTCAGACTGCATGGATGCTGCCTTCTGCTCAGGCTGTTTCTGCCGCGATGGAAGAATGCGTGCTGTATCAGGTGAGCGGGGTATATTGTCCTGAGGCAACGGGGCTGAGCTGCTATTATTCCTATAATGGTGATCTTGACGATTTCAATGGTTATATCGATATGGGGGCAGGCGAAGCCTTCAAGCACCTGTATAAACTGGAACTGACAGGCGACCTAGCTGATGACGGCAAAGCCTTTCTGGAATCTCTGGGAGCGGAGGATGTACCTGAATTTATGACATTGAATGACGTGGATTGGATCAGCATGCCTCTTGGTGTTACGGAGGATGGTGCGGCGATCTTGGATCTGGGACCTGCAGCCTATGATATTCTGACCAGTGTAGGGTTTTCTCTGTTCTATGTGGATGAAGAAAGTGATATGATGCTGCTTCTAGGTACAGATAATGACATTGACGCCGATTGGGAAAATGGGATTTTCTATGACAACTTCCGAGGTGTCTGGGGAGCCATTGACGGATGTCTGGTCTATATGGAACTTTCTCAGGAAGGGGAGGATTATAACCAGTATGCGGTGCCGATCCTTCTGAATGGGGAAGAATATAACCTGCAGGTAGTATATGATTTTAATATAGAGGAATGGAAGATCCTCGGTGCGACAAAAGGGCTGGATGACAACGGCATGGCGGGGAAGGAAATGCGTCTTCTGGAAGAAGGCGATGTGATTACTACGATCTGGCAGCTGGCTTCTTACAGTGGTGACGATGATTTCGAAATGTATACAGTAGAAGATCTGATTGTTTCTGAAGATACTTCTTTCGGTGAGATCGAACTGCCTGACGGCAATTATTCTATGGTATTCGAAATGTGGGATGCTATGGGCAATTACGCGTACTCTGATGCGGTAACATTTGATTGTATCGATGGCGAGATTTACACAACGATTTATGAAGATTATTAAAAAATCTTCTGAAATACAAATGATGCGATATACAGAAAGGATAAGCGCAATGAAAAAACTGATAGCTGGTTTGCTGACAGGTGCGATGATTTTGACTATGGGTACAACAGTCTTTGCAAAGAGCAATATTTATGTGGATCTGGTGGAAGCGAAAGGCGCATCCCCTCAGATCGTCAACGACAGAACAATGGTACCTGTTCGTGCAATTACAGAAATGCTGGGTTATAAAGTAAACTGGATCGAGAGCCTGAAACAGGTGGAAGTGTGCGACCCTTATACAGGTACGGTTGTAATCACCATGAATATCAACAGCACAAGAGCATACTATGTCAATGAATATGGCGCAAGAGTGCAGAAAACACTGGATTCTCCTGCAACGCTGATCAATGACAGAACCTATGTACCTCTGCGTTTCATTTCTGAAGCAGTGGGTTACACAGTAGATTACAATGTGGATACAGCAGATGTTTATCTGTTCTCTCCCGAATATCAGACAAGCCATGTTGGTGAAGGCAAAGGTGAAGACAGACCCAGCGGCGTATAGGACGCCTGCAGAAAAAGACGATTTTGTTATGATGGTCGGCAGATGGTGGGAAGATTATGAAAACATCATCGTAGAAGATTATGACGAAATGGTAGACGTACTTGATCATCAGTGTGAACAGTATTACAGAAATGGCGTGGATGAATTTGTATTCTTCACTGTATGCGATATCTATGGTGTGGATGTAGATAACTATGCAACGATGGGATAAAATAAATAGCTGCACAAAAATGACAGAATAAGAAAGAACTCTTCCCTATATAGAAAATGGAGGCGATATGGTATGCTTATAAATCAGGAAAAAAAGATAAGAGGAAGTAAATGGTGGGAGGAATATTATGCCGCAACGAAGAGGGGCGTGGAAGAACAGATAAGGGAAGACGAAGCAAAACGGCTGCGGCAAGAGGAACAGGCAAGAAAGCAGGAAGAAGCAAAACAGCAGAGACAGCCGATAGAAAGTGTGTGGGGCAGCTCCTGGAAAGACTTTGACCTTTTTGGTGATCAGGAAGATGAAGACTTCAACAAGATGTATGGGATGCAGCCTTATCAGATGAAAAAGCAGAAACCTGTGGATCAGCCTGCAGCCGCTCCGCCTTTTACAAAGAACGTGAGCTGGCTGGATGATGATTCTGATGAGGAAGATTTCTTCCAGACAGGGCTGTACCGTCAAAGCAGGAATATTTTTGAACCACAGGAGACGCCAGAGGAAAAACAGCGCAGAAAAGAGAAAGAAAAAGCGCAACGTGAACAACAGAAAAAACTGGAAGAACAGAGGCGGCTGGAGAAGGAGCAGGAGAGACTGCGCCAGCAGGAAAAGGAAAGAAAAGAAAAAGAACTCCGTCTGGAGGCGGAAAAACAAAAAGAAAAGAATTTTGTAGACGATCTGGTCAGAAATAGAAAGCCTACATTCCAGGTTCTCACTGAGGAGCAGAGGAATAGCCTTGGTAAGTTCCAGCGAAGTGCCTATGATAAGAGAATCGAAAACTTCAAGAAAAATATCGAACATCAGAAAAAACTGGCAGTGGAAATGTTCCAGCTGAAGGAAAGAGCCGAACTGGTTTACAAAAAGATTGATTTTTCCAAGAGCCGTTATACAGATCATATAGATGGGATGCCTGCAGAAGCGGAAGTGGAATCCTTCCGCCTGGAGGACAATAAAACACTGTTGTACGGAGAACCTGAGCTGTTTATGAGGGATCTGCAAAAACTGAGCGAACAGAACAGAGGATCCATTGCAGAGCTGGATAGACTCACGCAGCAGTATCAGAAATATGCGGAAGAACTGAAGAATATGAAAATCGAACAGGGATTCTCTGTACCAAAGGTAAAGGAAGAGGAAGATTTCTTTGCGAATCTTGGACAGATCAACCAGTATCTGCGGACAGACAAAAAAGATAAGACTATGCTGAATAGTTTGATGCGTAAATCTGCAGAGATAACAAAAGACAGTTTATCCCCCATTGGCAAGCAGATGGTTGTTCATAAATCTCTCAGTCAGAAGGAATGGGAGGATATGACAGGGAAGCAGCTGAGTAAGGCAGACAATGTGGTTGGGTATCGATATGATTCTTTCAAAGATAAATGTTTTTGCAGAGCCTCTATCGGTGAAGAAGCCCCCAACGATGTGCAGCTGGTGATTGCTGTTAGTAAAGATATTCGTGCAATGCGTGTTTCCGGTATAGAAAAGGGCGGAAAAGATGGTCTTTTGCTTCTTCCTGAAACGGATTATCATATCATTAAGCAGGAACGCCTTTCCAACGGGAAATTACGCGTATATGTAAGTGCAAGTAACTGATCCTATATCGAAGGAATAGAAATAAGGAGGAATCGAAATGAATCTGGCGATACATATTTTGTCTGCGGAGCAGGCGATGCCGCTGCAGCCCTTTATTCTGCCTGAGGTATGGGAGGATGCAGAACGAGACCAATTCTGGTACTTTGCAGCAGTGGACGAAGGTGCGCTGATTGGCGCGGCGGTGATCGATCCAATCAAAACAGGCGCAGAACTGCGTTCCATCGCAGTTTCTCCAGAGTATGCCCGTCAGGGTGTTGCTGCCACGCTACTGGATAGAGCCATCAAAGCGCTGACTTATGCACGCATAGATACCCTTTGGATGACCTATGTTCTTACAGAGAAAGAATGGGAAGTAATGGATGGGCTGATGAAAACCAGCGGCTTTGCGATGGTCGATGAAGACCCTGTATACCTTGCGCCGCTGTCCAAGCTGATGGAATCCCCGCTGCTTTCTGCGGCACGCGTATCGGAGCATGTGCTTTCTGTGGCAGAAATCTCTGATCTGGATATGCATCATTTGTATTATGCTATGCAGGAAAAAATGCAGATAGATTTTTCCATCCTGCAGGAATGTGATCCTGCTCACAGCTTTGTCTGGAGAAAGACAGAGGAGATCACAGCTGCGATTTTCCTCAGTCCTCTGAAAGATGGAAAGGTAGATATCCTCTGGATGTGGCTGGATGCGCAGGCCCATAATCCGAAAGCACTGATGGAACTGCTTGCAACTGCTGTTCAGCAGTGCAATACATCATATCCTGCGGAAACGATGCTGCAGTTTACTTGCCTGGTGGAAGGAAGCGAACATATCGTGGAGTATTTCCTGCCGAAAAGTAAACCGATAT